>JANLPY010000268.1:0-2373 GCA_031367505.1 Hyphomicrobiaceae bacterium
CCGCTCATCCGCAGGCTACGGAGCAAATTGGCCACCTCCCAAACCGAGTTTGCTGACCGCTACCGTATCCCGATCGGCACCGTGCGCGACTGGGAGCAAGGTCGCTCGGAACCGGACGCTGTGGCCCTGGCCTATCTCACAGTGATCGACGCCCAGCCTGCCATGACAGCTGAGGTATTAGCCGCAGCGTCAATGGCAAAAACGGGTAATCCGTGAGTGCTCGATTAATGCCCTACATTCAGACTTTGTAGGACATCGGTGCGCGAGAACCGGGCACCGGGCTTCACTGCAAGGGGTGCGTTTGTTCAAGAGGCACTGCGATCACGACCTCTCGGATTGCGCGCCGCGCGGCGCTCCCCAGCACTTTCAGCAAGTTCAACCACACGCTTCAGCTCAGCGCGCTCGCCGTCCGACAGCCGTTGGTGGCCGGCATCCAGTTTCTCGCGCCAGCGCGGGCCGACGGTCCAGGCCTCCAGCCAGGCCTCGCCAAGCTCAAGCGGCCGCCGCTTGGCCGTCGCCATAATCAGAGTGCCGGCTTGCACAATATCCTTCTGCGCCTTGATCTGGTCCCTGCGCTCGACGGCGACAATGAGTTTGTGCACGGCATAACGCTCGGCCCTCGGGAGTGTGACAGGGACGCCGCCGCCAAACAGCATCACAGAGCGTTCTGGCTGGTGGATCAGAAACTCCAGATGCCGCAGCGGTTGTGCGCCTGCACCCGCCATCGCTTTCATTTTCGCCGGTTTGCCTGTGTGATCATAACTGCCGCGATTGGGCGTCAGGAACTCAACCTTGTATCCGCTCTTGGTACTGTATCGTGACGTGACGAACGGATCGCTGATGCCCGGCACCTCGCGGAACGTCGGATCGATCATTCGCAGCACGAGCAGCGGGTGCTCCATGCTCTCACCGATATTCTCGGACACGCCCCAGAACTGCGCGAAATCCGCATCGTCCGTACGCACGGACGCCGCCGCGAGCCGGATGCCGAGCGGCCCGGCATAGCACTGGTAGGCCAGCGACCCAACCAGCACGCCGCGCAGCCGGAAGAAGCCCGCCTTCCATAGGGCCTCGACGACGCTGCCTGCCATGGCGTCGGGCGCAGGCAAGCGCGTTGCGATCAGGCCACGCACCATTTCGCGGCGTTGCTTGTAGTCCGATTTGATAGTGGCGAAGCGGCTGACCCGGTCGGTGATGCTCTTGTCGGTGACGGGGCCGACATAGCGCTCGTGCTTGGCGCCGCCTGCGTCCCACCGGTAGTACCAGTAATAGCGCGCGTCCCGGCGGCGGCGCACGAAGCTGCCTTGCTCCCGGAATGTCTCGTCGAATTCGCCGTCCAGGCAGCGCTGGAGCAGTTCGGCGAACATGCTTTGCGAAGAGAGTGCGATCTCGTCCATGGTCGGTGTCCGTTTGGCTTGCCACCGGAAATGACTTACGGTGGCACACATGACCATAGTCGACTTGCCACCGTTTTGTAAATCCGGTGGCAAGAGCGAATTCTTTGGTCAGGCGTTGCGGGATCATTCGCGCCGGACTGCGAGGCTGTGCGTTGTTGGTTGCGGTGAGTTGGTTTACAAATAACGAAATACGCAAAGACTGGCTTTGTGTTTTGAGAATTTTATGAACTTGCATTTTGTTCGCAATAGTGCCAATATGCGTAGCATGGCTACGCAAAATACGAATTCGATAAACTGGCTAGAGCGTAATCTGCCCGAGGGGCTGCTGGTCGACGCAGCGTGGCTGTCCGCCCACGGCTATTCCACTAGCTTGCGCAGCCAATACGTCTCGTCGGGTTGGCTGACCCAGCCGGCACGCCGCGTCTATCAGCGGCCGCGCGGCGACATCACCTGGCAATACATCGTGATCTCTCTGCAAACGCTGCTCGGCCACGACCTCATCGCCGGCGGGCGGACCGCGCTCGAATTGACCGGCCATGCCCACTATCTGCAAACCGAGACGTCGGCCGTCTATCTCTACGGACCGAAGCCTCCGCCGACCTGGCTGGGCACACTGCCGGCCGGCATCGACTTCCGCTATCGCAACGACGCCAAGCTGTTCCAGCGGCAGCGCGCGACGACTGCACCCCACGCTCTCGATCTGACGCCGGATGCGGTCAAGGCACGTCCAGACAGCATCGTCACGATGCCCTTCGGACCTTGGAACTGGCCCTTGACGCTATCCAGTCCGGAGCGCGCCATCCTCGAACTGCTGGACGAATTGCCGGACAACGAAAGCTTTCACCAGATCGACATGCTGATGGAAGGCCTTGCAACTTTAAGCCCTGCCCGGCTCCAGAGGCTCCTCGTCGATTGTCGAAATGTGAAGGTGAAGCGCCTGTTCTTCTTCTTCGCCGATCGTCACCAACACGCTTGG
>JANLPY010000726.1:0-7115 GCA_031367505.1 Hyphomicrobiaceae bacterium
CCCAACGCCGCCAACGTTACCGAGCCTTGGTGCCGAATGGTGGGACACCGTCAACGAGGTCCTGAATGTCTACACATCCAGCGGCTGGATTCAGCACTGAGGAGCATGCATCGTGGCCTTTCCAATATCACCGACTGTTGGTCTTATTTACGCGAGTGCAAGTGGTACACGCTATCGCTGGAGCGGCGTGCAGTGGCTCGTCGTTACCGGCGGCTCGATCGCTGCCGCAACTGTAACCTCGACAGCGGTTGGCGATGTTTCTTCTACCGATGTGCAGTCCGCCATCGGTGAGTTGTCTAGTGAGAAGCTCGCGTTGCTCGGTGGCACGATGCTTGGCCCGGTCAACATGGGCGGCCAATCACTGAGCAATCTGCCAGCCCCGACGGCAGGCAGCGCACAGGCGGCAACGGCTGCCTACGCCGAGAGCGTCGCGACGACTGCCGCTGCGAGCGCTACCGATGCCACCGCTCGATCAGCGGCGGCGGCTGCACAAACGACGGCCAGCGCTGCATTGCCGGCAGCGAGCTACACGGCAGCCGACGTTCTAGCCAAGGTAATTACGGTTGGCGGGTCAGGCTCAAACCTGGACGCGGACAAGCTCGATGGCCTCGATAGTACGGCGTTCACAAAAGTCTCCCAGATCGTCAACGATCTCGTGGCTGGCGGCTCGGCGGTTCCATTATCGGCGGAGCAGGGCAAGGTTCTCAATCAGCTCGTCCTGACCGGCGTTGGCACGACAACGACCTACGCCAATCTTGCGGCTAGAAATTCTGCAATCAATATCAACGACGGCGATATGGCCTATCTAACCGATAACGGATCATCGACTTGGGAGCTGCAGATCCGCCTTTCCGGCGCATGGGTCAAGCTCCTGTCGGGGACCGATCTCTCGGCGTCAGTTGCAAGCGCGGTCCAGAAGGATGGCTCGGTCACGATGACCGGCAATCTGCCGATGGGTGGCAATAAAGTCACCGGCATGGCCAACGGCGCTGCGGCTACCGATGCGGTGGCCTATGGCCAGATCTCCGCGATTGGGTTCTCGGGCTCCGCGAGCGATCTCAGCACTGGCACAATCCCCGATGCACGGCTGCCAGCCCAGGGTGGTGGCGATGCAATGATCGCGATCGGCGGCGGCAACGTCACGCTAGCGGCCAGCGGTGTAACTGCTGCGACATACGGCTCCGCAACTCAGATTCCGATCGTCGTGTTCGACGCGAAAGGCCGGGCAACGAGCGCCACCAATCAGTCCGTCATCATCACGAAGCTAACCGAATCCGCAACGGCCCCGGCCAGCCCGAGCCCTGGTGATCAGTGGTGGAATACGGTCTCGGAAACGCTGTCCGTGTTCATCAATTCGACCATCCAATGGCTCGACGTTTCAACTGCCTGATCAGGAGAATTTCATGTCATTTCCCGCCTCACCGGCAACCAACCAGAGCTATACCGCCGCGAATGGAACAGTCTGGACATTTACTGGCACGCGCTGGAGTCCGACCCCATCGGGTGGCGGATCAACCACAGATGCGAGTACCTTGACGACTGGGACTCTAGGCTCGGCGCGCCTACCTGCCTTCGGATCCGGCGACGCTGCGGTGGCTGTAGCGGGTGGTGCAATCACCATTCAACCCGGCGTCGTGACCCCGGCGAAGATGTCGAGCCTGTCTGGTCTCTCGGCGACTCAGGCGCAGAGTATTGCCAGCGCGATTGCGGGTGATGCGACGGCCAAGGCCGCTGTCATCGGTGCGACAAGCATCGATGCCCTGGCAGACGTTGACACAACGACCGCCACTCCGACTAACGGACAAACTTTGGTGTGGAACGGCGCGAACTGGGTACCAGGGGCTTCTGCGCCGGGCTCAAACGCCGTCACCAACGCGATGCTGGCGACGGCCCCTCCAAATACGCTCAAGGGCAACAACGCAGTTGTCACCGGCAATGAGGGTGACCTCACGGCATCGCAAGCGCTGGGTGTTCTGGCGACAATCGCGACGGGCGACGCAAACCTTAAGGCGCTAGCGACCAAGCTGTCGTCGAGCGTTGGTGTGGTTGCAAACGCTGCGGCGACCGGAAGCATCTCGCTCGATTTGTCGGCTGGCGACGTGTTTGATTTGACGACGACGGGAAACATAACGCTGAACGCGTTGACCAATGGCACGGACGGAAAGGCATTCATTGTACGAATTCACTATAGCGGGACGCATACCGTCTCGCTGAACGCGTCGGCATTCAATCATGGTGTCGCGTCGATAGCTTATACGAGCGCGGCAACGAAGTCTGATGATCTTGTCTACGTGTATCGATCGGCGACGGCGAAGGCCGAGCTTATCGGCTTCAACACGGGCTTTTGACCATGAGCCACATTTTTTTAGCAGCGAAACTGTTGGCGGCTATACCAATAGTTCCAGGCCAATCTGGCGCCTTGCCTGGAGGACCGGCTGGTTCCGCCTACAGTCAAACGCTCACGTCAACGGGCGGCAATGGCGCGATAACATACAGCATCGTTGCTGGCACATTGCCGCCGGGGTTGGCGCTGTCCAGCGGTGGTGTCATCTCTGGCACTCCAACGCCGGCAGGCAGCTACAGCTTCACCGTGCGCCGAACCGATAGCGCCGGGACGACGAACAATACCATCTACTCGATACTCGTCGGATCTGCCGTTGTCCTATCAACGACGACCCTCACCGCGAGCGGCTCATACACCGTCCTGTCTTACAACACGATGGTTGTTGAAGTTTGGGGAGCTGGTGGCGGAGGCGGTGGGTGGGGTAGCGTAACAACAGGAGGCACTGGTGGGTCGTCGACCTTCCTGACGCTAACCGCCAACGGAGGTGCAGGCGGGGTGCCAGCTGGGTCTGCACCCCCTGGCGGAGCCGGTGGGACTGCGTCGGGCGGCGACACCAACACCTCAGGCAGCGCCGGTGGACCTGGGGTCGGGAGCGGCTTCTTTTCCTTCTGCGGTCTTGGGGGCGGAGGCGGCAACGCACCAATCATCGGAGGAGGGGGCGCATCAAATTCCACGAACGGCCTCAATGGATTCCCAGCGACTGGCAGGGGTGGCGGAGGCGGCGGCGCGGTCGATGGTCTAGTGGGTGCGAGTGGCGGCGGCGGCGGCGGGTACGCCAAGAAGACTTACGCTGCCGGGTCTATTGCGGTTGGGACTGTCATACCATTCGTCGTTGGCTCGGGCGGAACAGTTGGTCCTGGGACACTTGTTGGCGGTACCGCCGGTGGTGGTCAGATCAAGGTCACAATTTCATGAGGGAAAACGCAATGAGCTACGCAATCGTGTCCTCCGGCATCGTAGCGCGCGAGGAACTTGGGAACGGCGACTTCGTCTCGCCAGAAGGAATATCTACATCTTGGCAATCGGTTGGGTTGTGGTCAGGTGCCGAGCGAATGGCTGCGGGCATTTACGAAGTGCAGGAAGTCGTGCCGGCTATCGACGACCTTGTGTTCGCGTTTGCGCCTCCGACCTACGCCATCTCCGGTAGCATCGTTACAAAGACGTTCCCTGTCGTGCCGAAAAATTGGTCAGATTCGGAAATGCAGGAACAGATCAAGCTGCGAGCCAAGTCACTCATCAACGCGTGGCGTGACGATCGAATGGATAACCCCCTGCCCTTTTCGGGAAAAATCGTCGAGGCAGACGCGAAATCCCGTGAGAAGATTACGGGAGCAGCTTTGATGGCGCTTATCGCGCAGTCCACCGGGCAGCTCTACTCTCAATCGTGGACATGCGCAGATAATACCCAGCTCACACTGGATGCGGTCGGCATGATTTCCCTCGGCTCTGCGTGCTTCCAGAAAATCTCATCGCTGCATGCAGCGGCAGTGTCGGCAAAGGATGCGATCAGTAACGCAACGTCAGCGCAAGCCTGCCGTAGCGCTATCGAGTCGTTCAAGTCGGCCAACCCGATCGTCGCCTGATCTAACCCGCGCCGCGACAATCCCGGCGCGCAAACTGAGCCGGCCTGGGGAGACCTGGGTCGGCCTTTTTGCTGCTCACAACTTTGACAGCCTCTTGTACAGCGGCCCGTAGCGCGCGATCGAAGCCTTGGCCGCTTCGATCTGTTCCTCGGAGTCTTGGTCAGTCGTCAGCAGCGCAATGCCGCCGTCGACGTCGACCGCATGCACGAAGCTGCCGATCTCGAGCCCATGCCTGCGGAGAAGCTCATCTGTCAGGATGACAACGGTCTCTTCCCCGATTTTCTTGATTTCCAGACGCACCGAGGGCCTACTCATTGCGAAGCCGATCCAACACCTCATCGCGGCGAGCCGCTCGCTGGCGGCTTTCGGTGTGATATTTGATCGTCAATCGGGTGTCGGCCAGCAGCGCTTCCAGCACTGCGCGCTCCTCACTCGGCAATTTCGGATTGGCTAACGCTCCCTCGAGCAGCGCCTCCTCGGCCCGGAGTTTCGCGAGGGCCGCGTCGACAAGATCCTCGAAGGCATCGGCTTCTGCGCTGGACATTGATCGCGTCACCACTGTTTGCCGTTGAAAAAGTTCCTCGGCGGATCGATCCGTTTTGCTAGGCGTGGATGGGGCCGCCAAGTCCATACGAGTTCGATGGAATCGGCTGCCAACACCTCAAGCCCGATCCGGCGAGCATCTTTGCGCCTCAACAGCCTCAGGCACTTGGGCTTAGTCTTCGCATCTGAGCTGTCAAGCCGACCACCTTCGGGATCGTCCGGCGATGTACAAGACAGCACTACGGAATAATGCTCAATGACTCGGCCAATGGCATGCTGGGCAGCGACAACCAACAAGTCGGTATCGGCGAACTGCGGATCAATCCATGCCCCGCGAAAATCAATAAGGTCGCCATCGTGACGATGCTCTTCAATGAATTTGGGCCATGCCTGATGGACAGCTTGTGCGATCAAGCCCTCGTCAGATTCGTCGAGGTCCATTGTCCGCAGAAATTCGATGTTGTCTTGGCAGGCCCCGATTGCATACGAGGCGAATTCCAGAGCACCGATACGGCGCTTGCCCTCTGACAGAACGCAAGAAATCCGGGAGCGGATAACGACGTCGTTTGCGCTATCGCCATGTATCCCGTATTCGCCACCGACGGGAGACACTTTGTGTACCTTGAAGCCAAGGACGACACCGGTGTGGTTCAATTCGATCTTGCCAGAGCGTCGCCGATCCTTGGCGATCTTGAGCAGGGTACGCTCCGGCGGAAGGCTGCCGCGACTTGATCGCGCCACGTTCCACACCTCGTCATTTGCTGCCAACACGCAATATCTTGGACATCGCTGACGACCATAATCTGCTTCAGAATTGTGCCAGAAACAAGCCCTTCTGAAATTAATCCGAGCCGAGGCCGCCGTTACGCCGATCGATAGGACGCGACCGAAGTGGAAACTTTCGCATCCGTAAATTTTGCCCCCCTAACGAATGCCTCGACGATGGGCTTGGGGGTCTCGTGCTGAGGCCCCAGGATGAATTCATACACTACTTTGGGATCGAATCTGAATTCGTGATACGGGACAAGCCGAGTGCTTTTTGGATGATACTTGCAGTCTGGTAGATGATCGAATGGATCATCAAGCAATGCTGTGTTTGGTCGATATTGAACATAGTCAACTTCTCGCATCAACCGAACCTCTTCTTCTTCCTTGAATGCTGTTGATTTGTAGATGAAAGCTTGCCAATAGAGAAAGAACATTGCACTTCTAAACTTTTCGACTCGAGGATCACTTTTATCGATGCGTTTCAACGCATTTGATGGATAAGATATATCTATTATTTTTTGAAGATCGCCAGACTTGAAGAGTTCCATTATAAAAAACAATTGTTGTTTCAAAAGAAAGTCTTCTGGTCCATCCATTTCGCTGGTTATAGAAATATCGTCAACATATTCTATGGCTTGAAGCCGTAGTGGCCTCGAGTATTTTCCAGTTTTCGGCGCGCTATCAGCCAGAGACTGAAGTCCCGACTTGGAAAACCCGATCGCGAGTCCACGACCATCGTCAGCATAGCCACGCCATTGGCTTAATCGATCGCGAATAGAACAACAAAATCCAAGCATGACGCTATTGTCCCGAAGCGTTCGGATAATCCCGACGACATCGTCGACCAATTTCTCGGGCATTCCATCTTTAAGCATGCGGCGACGGCAGATATTGAAAAGAACGCTACCCTCGTCCCGATCGTTGGAATAGCTTAGAGCAGAAAGACGAATCGTCTTTGACGTGACAATTGAATGAAACGTTTGAGTGGAGCAGTAATGGTAGATCACATCGTCTGAAGCCATGCTCCCACCCTCCGCTTGCGGCACCGAATGTCAGAGCGCTTTATGACACATGATCCAGACAAAAGTTGGATACGATCATCAAACATCGCAGAAGCAAAAGACGCTATGCACGTCGGCCTCGAAGAGCCCGAAACACCGTGCTCTCGCTGACGCCGAGTTGCCTCTGGATGGCGCCAGGCGCAAGTCCTTCTGAACGCAGACGACGAATTTCCAGTGGATCAGCGGAGCGCGGACGCCCTTTGTAGGCACCTAGCGCTTTTGCCCGTGAAATACCCTCGGTCTGTCGTTCGCGGATTCTGTCACGCTCAAATTCGGCGACACCGGCGAAGATCGTCAGCATCAACTTTGCTGCGGGCGACGTCGTGTCTGCCCAAGGTTCTGCCAGGGATTTGAATGCAACTCCTCGATCGCTCAACTCTTCGATCAGGCCGAGCGTGTCCAGCGTGTTGCGCGCAAGCCTGTCGAGCTTGGTCACAACAAGCGTGTCGCCGTCTCGCATGAAATCCATGAGCGTTTGGAGTTCGTCCCGGCCTTCCAATTTGGAGCCGGAGACCTTCTCCTCTCGAACCATGATGCATCCGGCGGCGTGGAGCGCCTCGCGCTGAACGTCCAGCGACTGACCTGCACTGCTGACGCGGGCGTACCCGTAGATCTTGCTGGTCACTTGGCCCTCCTGGTCACAACCGTTCCCGTCCAGGCGGAGGTCAGGTGCTCAGCTTCGACCGCTGGCGCTGGCGCCGGTACTAGCCTGCGATCGACTGACGCGATGGCGATTCCAATCAGAAGTGCCGCCGCCACGAGCATCGCCGCACCGAATGAGTTGGCCGGTTTCGGCTGCGCAGCCATGTGGGCATC
>JANLPY010000737.1:0-1731 GCA_031367505.1 Hyphomicrobiaceae bacterium
GAACAAGCGTTGTCCGCTTAACATCGTCGCGCAGGTCAGAAACATCGTCTCAGGGTATCAGCCGCGCAGCTTTTCGACTGAGCTGTGCCGACCGGCGAGCGAACGCTGTGGTTTGGACAGGTGCTTTGGACCTTATCGCCAAGCCATGCCCGTGAGCGAACAGCCACGGTTGGAGACGCTGACGATCACGAAATTGTACGTGGATCACGATAAGCTGTCGCGTCTTGCGCGCATCGCCGTCAGGTAAATTCGTAGTCGCCGGCCTTTCCGCCAAGCATTGCACAGTCCTGCGAACACGCTCATGCCGCCGCTCGACTTTTTGCCTGATCTTGAGGTACACTACGGTCATGACCAAATTGCTCGATCAAGCCATTGAAGTCGCCCGCCAGCTGCCGTCAGACAGCCAGGACGACATCGCGCGCGCTGTCCTTGCGCTCGCCGGAGACGAGCCGAACCCCATCCCACTTAGCGCAGAGGAACGGGACGCAATCGCCAGATCGAAGGCTGCCGCTGCTCGCGGCGAATTTGCATCCGATGATCAGGTTCGTGCTGTCTGGGCAAAACACAACCAGTGAAGCTTCGTTATACCCGCACGTGAGCCGTTCGGCCCGGCCGGATCGATTTAAGGTGCCGACCTTCCCTTCGTATAACTCTTCACCCAGCCCAGAAACCGCGCATCCTCATTGCGAGCCGCATCCTTGTCGGAAGCCCAGGCGATATAGATTTGCTCCAGCGCATAGCGGTCCCAACCCGGCGCAATCTCCCTCGCCTGCTCGAAAGCCTGGGTGCTGATACGAACCGGGCGCGGCTCGCTGTTCCCATCTCTATTCAATTCCGCCGAGATCTGATCAGCGTGAACCGCAGTGGGCTGCTGAATTCGAGCCGTCTTGCCGCCGATGCGGGGCGGCGGCGTGACGGCAGGACGGCTCGACGACAAGGCGTCGCCAGCATGGAGACCAGAGCGTTTATAGAACACGGCCTGTCCCGCCTCGATTGTCACGGCGTAATCGGGCAAATGGTTGCTCCGCACGAGGTTGCGAAGATGGGAGTGGAAATGCTTCTCGGCCTGCTTCGAGCCAACCTTCTTTTGCAGCAAATCCAAGCCAACACGCCACGAGGCCTGCTTACCGCAATGCTTGCGAACGATCTCCTAGATGCGGCGATCGACGGGCGCCCGCAGGCGGAAATAGTCCCGGTTGATTGGTAGTACCTCCGACGAACTGATGGCTCTGTAGATCCAATCCGACAGTTTGATGTCGAGGTATTTCAGCCGCTCGGCGTGCATCGATCCCTTGCGATTATACTCAAAGGCATCGATCAACCCGAACCCGTGCGTAGTCTTGGTGTCACCCGTGGAAATCGTCGTGTTGATGACGACGCCACGCAGGCGGTTCAACGCCGGCAGCAACCGTTCGTAGCCCAAATTATTGGTCGGGCGATTAGTCTCCACCAGGAGGTCGTGCGTTGTAAGCCTGACATGCTGCTTGATGGCCTCGCCCTGGTTCTTGGCCTGCATCAATTTCGAGATGCAGTAGATGACAATGTCCTTGTCGAAGACCGTCGGCAAACCAATCGAACTCGGAATGATCTCACCCTTCACATCGCCGTTTTCGTAGTTCAGACGCCGTCGTTCCGGCACCGTTGAGAGCGAGTAGATGGGGTGCTCCATGGTCGCCATGTCGCTCCGCGGCGCCATGTCGATGGTGTCGAGCACAAAAAAATCACGCACAG
>JANLPY010000022.1:0-1527 GCA_031367505.1 Hyphomicrobiaceae bacterium
GCGCAGGCCTGCCATGGAAAGCGCTTCGGCGGCCTCCGCGATGGCGACCGACATATCTACTTCCGCCCGGCCCATAAAATTTGAGACGAGCAATATACGCAACGCACCTTTTCCGATGTTTGGTAGCGTCGCTTCGCGGGCTCCGATCATCGCTGCGTACCATAGCGCGACGTCGTCAACGGTTCGCGTGAAAACGCCGACGGTGTCTAGTGTCTCCGATTGCAGTTTCACGCCATTACGCGGCACCAAACCGAATGTCGGCTTGAAGCCCACGACACCGCAATACGCTGCCGGACGAATGATCGAGCCGGCTGTCTGTGTGCCGAATGCAATCCGCACCATGCCCGCCGCGACAGCCGCCGCCGAACCCGAAGACGATCCGCCGGGTGTGTGCTCCAGATTTTGCGGGTTTCGCGTCCTGGCGGGATAGGTCGCGGCCAATTCGGTAGTCGATGTTTTGCCGATGATTACCGCTCCTGCAGCTTTGGCTAGACCGACGCAGGCCGCATCCAGCGAGGCGACGTTGTCTGCATAAACCGGTGTGCCGCAAGATGTGGGCATGCCTGCGACATCGATGATGTCTTTCACGCCGATGGACATGCCATAGAGCGGCCCACGGGCCGACGACTGATCGAGTTGCCGGGCCCGCGCCATGGCGCCTTCCCGATCAACAAATGTCCACGCGCCAATCTCACCATCGAGCATATCAATTTGGGCGAGCCCATCTTCAATCACAAACTCGCATTCGCCGACGGTGCGTGTCACAGCGACTATCTCATGCCGGGCATCATGCCTTTCATGCCCCGCATCATCTTGGCCATGCCGCCTGCACCCTTCATCATCTTCATCATCTTCTGCATTTGTTCGAATTGAGCGATTAATCGATTCACTTCCTGCACGGTCACCCCGGCACCGGCGGCAATGCGCCGTTTGCGTGTGGCCTTCAGCAGATCCGGTTTGCGACGTTCAAGCGGCGTCATGGAATTAATGATGCCTTCTGTGCGGCGCATTTGTTTTTCCTGCAAATCGGGTGATCCCTGCGCGGCTTGCGAAAGCTGTGCGGGAAGTTTGTCCATCAATGCCGACATGCCGCCCATCTTGCGCATCTGCTGGAGTTGCATTTTGAAATCGTCGAAATCGAAGCCCTTGCCCGACTTGAATTTTTCGGCGAGCTTTTTCGCCTCGACGATATCCACATTCTTTTGCACGTCCTCGATCAAGGACAGCACATCTCCCATACCCAGAATGCGCGATGCCATACGCTCGGCGTGAAAAACTTCGAGTCCGTCCATTTTTTCCGAAGTGCCGGCGAACTTGATCGGTTGGCCGGTGGTATGACGCACCGAAAGTGCCGCGCCACCGCGCGAATCGCCGTCGAGCTTGGTCAGCACCACACCGGTAAGAGGAAGCACCTCAGAAAATGCCTTGGCAACAGTCACCGCGTCCTGGCCTTGCATTGCATCGACCGTAAACAGCGTTTCTATCGGTGCCACCGCAGCGTGTATGGCCTTGATCTCGGCCATCATT
>JANLPY010000028.1:0-25698 GCA_031367505.1 Hyphomicrobiaceae bacterium
CAGCCGGTGGGGTGGCACAGCGTGTACTTGAGATCGATCGGCTTAAGCGCCTTGTCGTCGATCTTTTCGTTCTTGCCAGCCTTCTCCCAGGTCGCCTTGTCGTACACTGCCAGACGCAAACCTGGCGGGATGGCGACGCCGATCGCGATCGGCACCATGACCATCAGATGCTGCTTGTCGGAGCCTTCGACCTGACGCAATGCCGCGGACACGATCACCATGCCCGAAGTTCCGTCGAGGCGCTCGTGATGCGTCAGACAGATATTCTTTTCCTCGGTCGGGGTCTTGCCATCGGCTGGCGGTTTACCGTCCTTGGTTGGAACAGGAACCGGGGTCTTTTCGCAGAGTTTGACCCAGAAAGTTTGCTTCGCGGCGGGCGCACCGGCGGCAGCGGGTGCCGCCGCGGCAGGGGCCGCTGGTGCAGCCTTCGGGGCCGTCTTGGGGGCAGGAGCTGTTTGAGCGAATGCGCCGCCAGCGGCGATCCCGAGTGCGACGATGGCCGATGCCAGTGTCTGCCCGATTTTAACCGTGCGCGCGTGCACGAGCGTCTGAGTGCCGTATTCCATTGTTGATGTAGACCTTTTCGCTTACGAGCGAGACACGTCGCTCTGCCCCTAAAAACCAATATTGCCATGCTTCCAACAGCAATGTCACCGGACGCAGGCTTCTCGCGCACACATCGCGTTGACGTTGGGGCGGCAGTAAGGGCTCGATTGCGGCATTCCCGTGGCCAACTGGCCGCACGCATTCGACAGCCTTGTGCATGAACACTGCCGCGTGGCAAAGGGGCAACGAATGAATGCCGACGATACGACGCTAGCAAACTCTTGTTGATCAGTCTTCCAATTGAGCGCTTCGAGGTCGAACCCACGATGAAATTGGCCCGAGGTCTGGCGCTGCTGCTGGCTCTGGGCACGCAAATATCGTTTGCGTGCGCCGAGCCGGTGCACGGCATCGCCATGCATGGCGAACCAGCGTTGCAGAAAAACTTCGAGTATTTCCCCAGCGTCCGCCCGGACGCGCCACGTGGCGGCCGGCTGAACCTCGGCGCCCAAGGCACCTTTGACAGCCTCAACCCATTCATCATCAAAGGTATTCCAGCGCAAGGCCTGCGCGACTATGTCTACGAAAGCCTGATGGCCAGATCACCCGATGAGCCGTTCACGCTCTACGGATTGATCGCCGAAAAGGTCGAAGTTCCCGCCGATCGCAGCAGCGTAACATTCTATCTCAACGAGAAAGCGCGCTTCTCAGATGGCCACCCGGTCACAGCGCACGATGTTCTATTTTCGCTAGTGATGTTGAGGGAGAAGGGCTTCCCCTATCATCGCGGCTACTACAAGAAGGTCGCGAAGGCATCGGCGATCGATGATCGCACCGTCCGGTTCGAATTCGACGAAGCGGGCGACCGCGAGCTACCGCTGATCATGGGCTTGATGCCGGTATTGCCGCGACATCGTTTCACACCCGAAACGTTCGAGCGGACCACCTTGGAACGCCCCATCGGCAGCGGGCCGTACCTTGTCGACAGCATCGATACCGGCCGCTCCATCCTGTACCGGCGCAACCCCGATCACTGGGCCAAAGATCTCAACACACGCCGGGGCCGTTTCAACTTCGACGAAGTACGCTTCGAATATTTCCGCGATAGCAACGCTCTGTTCGAAGCATTCAAGGCCGGCAGTATCGACGCCCGCAGCGAGGATGATCCGGGCCGTTGGGCCGAAGGCTATCGAATTGCTGCCGTGGAGGATGGCCGCATCCGCAAACGCGAATTCCCGATCGCACTACCGGCCGGCATGTCGGCCCTGGTGTTCAACACGCGAAAGCCGGTGTTCGCGGATGCCCGGGTCCGCCGTGCGCTGATCCTCGCATTCGATTTCTCATGGGTGAACCAGAACCTCTATCACTCGCTCTATAAGCGCACCGAAAGCTTGTTTCAGAGATCCAACTTGGCGGCCGCAGGACTGCCGGCCGACGCTAACGAGCGCGCTTTGTTGACGCCGTTCCCGGATGCCGTTCGCGCCGAGGTGATGGACGGTAAATTCCAGCTGCCGGACAGCCAGGCCGGCATCAACAACCGCGATAATCTCAAACGTGCCGCCGCGCTTTTGGCGGAGGCTGGCTACAGTCTCAATGGTGAACGCCTGGTCGATCAAAAGACTGGGACGCCTCTTCAATTCGAGTTTCTTGCGCGCACGCGTGCCCAAGAGCGTTTGCTGCTAAATTTTGAAAAGCCGCTGCGGCAACTGGGCATCAAAGTCGCGATCCGTCAGGTGGATGACGCGCAATACTGGTCCCGCTTGAAATCGTTCGATTTCGACATGATCCAATGGCACTGGGGGGCGTCGTTGTCGCCCGGCAACGAGCAAGCGAACCGCTGGAGCACGGCTGCTGCCGATGCGCCGGGCTCGCTCAATTTCGCCGGCGTCAAAAGCCCTGCCGCCGACGCGATGATTGGGGCTATTCTGAAAGCCGATACCAAGGAGGATTTTACCTCCGCTGTGCGCGCGCTGGACCGCGTTATCATCGCCGGTGACTATATGATCCCGCTGTTCCACGTGCAGGGGCAGTGGATCGCTCATTGGCGGCATGTAAAAGCACCCGAACGCACGGCATTGTTCGGGCCGGATTTCGATACGTGGTGGATGGAGGGGCAGAAGTGACGTCCATGATCGGTTATCGCGGCGCCCCCCCCCCGGCGGCCTTCAATATGGCGGAGTATTGCGTTGGCCGCGCCGCCCGCAGGCAACCCAATAAGCCGGCCTTGGTGGTCGTTGCCGATCCCAAGCGCGATCCGTCAGAGATCTGGACGTATGGCCGGCTGGAAGACGCGATCCTCAACATTGCCGGCGCCTTGTCGGCGAGCGGACTGACGCCTGGGGCGCGGATTTTAATCCGTCTCGATAATACCAGCGACTACGCCCTGATGTTTTTCGGCGCGGTCGCGGCAGGCTTCGTGCCCATCCCAGCCTCCACGCAATTGACCCAGCCAGAGGTGACATTTCTGCTGGAAAACAGTGGCGCCGAAGCTGTCTGCGTCGCCGAAAACCTCGGGTCCGGTATCATTCCAGCCGGCGTGCGGGTGATCGAGCAGCATGAAGTCTCGCGCATGATCACACAGGGACCGCGCGGCACCTACGCTGCAACGGCCGCCGATCAGCCCGCATATTTGATCTACACTTCCGGCACGACATCCAGGCCCAAGGGCGTACTCCACGCCCACCGCGCAGCCTGGGGTCGACGCCCTATGTACCAAGGCTGGTACGGCATATCGTCGATCGATCGCGTGCTACATGCCGGCGCCTTCAACTGGACCTATACGCTCGGCGTCGGCCTAACCGACCCATGGGCGAATGGCGCAACGTCGATTATCTACACCGGCGAGAAAGACCCGAACTTGTGGCCCAGCTTGATCGAGCGCCACGGTGCGACGATCTTCGCGGCCGTACCGGGGCTCTACCGCCAGATCATGAAATACGGCGATCCGCGTGCCCAAACACTGGGGGCCATGCGCCATGGATTGACCGCTGGTGAAGCACCGCCCCCCGGGTTCTTCGACGAATGGAAGGATCGCACCGGGCTGGAACTCTACGAGTCGATCGGCATGAGTGAAATGTCGACCTTCATCTCGACGAGTCCCACGGTGCCGCGCCGCGAAGGCGCGATCGGCCGTCCGCAACCCGGCCGTTCGGTCGTCATTCTGGATGCCGATGGCGCGACCGAAACCGTACCGGCCGGCACCCAAGGATTGCTGGCGGTTCACCGCTCCGACCCCGGCCTGATGCTCGGCTACTGGCATCGCCCGGAAGAGGAGCGCGACGTGCTACGCGGTGATTGGTTCGTCGGAGGCGATCTCGCCAGCATGGACGCCGAAGGGTACGTTACCCACCACGGCCGCGCCAATGACATCATGAAGGCCGGTGGTTATCGAGTTTCGCCGCAAGAGGTCGAGGCAGCGATCGCCGAGCACCCAAGCGTTGCCGAAGTCGCGTGCGCTGAGGTGCGTGTTCGAGCCGGTGTGTCGATCATCGCAGCCTTCGTGGTGCCAAAGCCAGACGCGGCACGCGACGCGGATGCAGTCAAAGCGTTCGCAGCCGACCGCCTCGCCACCTATAAATGTCCCCGTGAAGTCGTGTTCGTGGAGCAATTGCCACGCACGCCAAACGGCAAGATCAAGCGGGCGTCACTGGCGCTGCCATCAAAGTAGGCGCCGTGGGCGCCGGTTTGTGCGCCTTCACGCCATGCACCGCGGCGACCAGCGCGTAACTGATGATCATCAGCAAGAACCAAGCACCGAGCTTGCCGGTGGAAACGACGTGCCACGTTGCTTTTTGGGTGGGGTAGACCCAGGCCGCAGTAAAAGTGCCGATGTTTTCGGCGAACCAAATGAAAATAGCCACGAGACCGAAGCCGGCGAGCAATGGCATCCGCCGATGAACGCGCCAGACTTTGAAGTAGATCCAGCAACGGCTGAATAGAATTGCCGTGGCCGCGAACAGCACCATGCGAAAATCCCATATGTAGTGGTGGGTGAAGAAGTTCACGTAAATGCCCAAAGCCAGCACGCCTAGCGCCCATTGTGGCGGATGCTGCGAAAACTCGAAGTCGAACAAGCGCCAACAGCGCGCAATGAAAGACCCGATACTTGCGTGCATGAAGCCGGTGAACAGCGGCACGCCCATAATCCGCAACAACGATGCCTCGGGATAAACCCAGGAACCGACATGCGTTTTGAAGATTTCCATTACCGTGCCGACGGCGTGGAACAGCAATATGACCCCGGCCTCTTCGCGCGTTTCCAACTTCCACTTCAGCATCGCCAGTTGGATCGCAACGGCAGCGAGCGTCAGAAAATCATAACGCGCAAGCACCGCGCCCTTCGGGTAAGCGAAATGCGTGGCGATCAGCAATCCGAGCATCAGCGCACCAAACAGGCACGCCCAGGCCTGTTTCACGCCGAAGCGCACGAATTCGTAAGCAAACTGCGTTGATGGCCGCTGTGACGCCCAAGCGCCGATGCGCGCGTCTAGTGCGATCCCGCGCGAGAGTGGCGCCCAGCGCGTTGCAGCCGATACGGGCCGGAAAGGGCTATTGTCATCACGCATAGGGTCGCTTTCAAAGGCTCGTACTGTTTGGTAATGCACCCCGATCCCGCGCGACCCTTGCTGCTCGCGGTCCTCGTGTCTATAAGCCGGTCAACATCAACCGACGACATCAGACAAACGAGACCACTCCATGGCCATCGAGCACACATTTTCCATTCTCAAGCCGGACGCCACCCAGCGCAATATGACCGGCGCGATCAACGCCGTCATCGAGAAGGCCGGACTGCGCATCGTCGCCCAGAAGCGCGTGCATTGGACGAAGGCGCAGGCGCAGGCATTTTATGCCGAGCATAAGGCACGCCCTTTCTTCGGTGAGCTGGTCACGTTCATGACCTCCGGCCCCATCGTGTTGCAGGTACTGGAAGGCGAGAACGCCATCGCCAAATATCGCGAAGTCATGGGCGCGACAGACCCCAAGGAAGCAGCTGAAGGCACGATCCGCAAGCTGTTCGCTGTATCGAAGGGTGAGAACTCGTCGCACGGCTCCGATAGCGCTGCCGCCGCCGAGCGTGAGATCGCGATGAATTTCCGCCTCGACGAAATTGTCGGCTGAGGCGTAACGTCGGGCCGCTATGGCCCGGCCGGTCAAGACGGGGACACCGGCCGCAGTGATTTCTGGAAGGATTGCTGGGGGCGGATCCATGCACATTGTTGGCGGTCTCGTAGCGGCAATCGGCGTTTTGTTGTTAATCCTCTGGCGGATGCAGCAGGCCGCAACTGCCGTGCGCGACATCGGGGAAGCCGCCGATGATGCGCGCGGTTTCTTTCGCCGCTGGAAATGGCGGCAGAAGTCCAACGTCAACCCGCTCGATCTGATCACGGATGCGCGGGAGGCGGCCACCGCGATGATGGCTGCGACCGCTGAAGCGGACGGTGCGCTTACCGAGCGTGAGCGTATCGTGATCCTCCGCCAGATCACCGAAAAAGTTTGGCGCAACCGGCAGTCAGGCCGTGGAACTTCTGGCGCATGCGCGATGGCTCGTGCACGGCCGGCCCGACCTTGGCGAGACCTTGCGGCGGCTAGCCCCGGTGATTCGCAAGACATGCTCGCGCGAACAACAGATCGAGTTGATCGGCATGCTGCGAGCGGTGGCCGAGGCCGACGGGCGGATTGATCCCACTGTCGCTGCGGACTTAAAGTGGCTGACACAATCGTTGAAGCCTGCCTAAATCTGGAGGCACCAAATGACCCGCCGTCTCATATCCTCAGGTTCAAAATTCGAGGCCAAAATCGGCTATTCGCGCGCCGTCGTCGACGGCAATGACGTATTCGTCTCCGGCACCACCGGCTACGACTACGCCACGATGACCTTGGCCGATGGGGTTATCGCGCAGTGCGAACAGACCCTGAAGAACATAGATGCGGCCCTTCGTGAAGCGGGTGGCAGTCTCGATGACGTCGTGCGGGTGACCTACATCTTTCCCAACCCGGCCGACTTCGAACCATGCTGGCCAACCCTACGCAAGGCGTTCGCAAAGTCGCTGCCAGCCGCAACGATGCTTGCCGCCGCCGTGATCAATCCAGCCATCAAGGTCGAAATCGAAGTTACGGCTCGTTTGAGAAAGTCGCCATGATCACTCCCGCTCATGCCCAACTGATGGCGCGCTACAATCGCTGGCAGAACCAATCTTTGTATGGCGCCGCCGGCCGGCTACCCGATGTCGAACGCAAGCGATCACGCGGGGCATTCTTCGAGTCGATCCACGGCACGCTTTCGCATCTGCTGTTTGGTGACCAAATGTGGATGCACCGCTTCACCCAAAGCACACCAATGCCGCGCGCGAAGTCTATCGCGGAATCCGTCACGGCGATCGCCGATTGGAATGAGTTAAAGGCGGAGCGCGTTGCTCTCGACGAAACTATAATCGCGTGGACTGATGCAATGAAGTCGAGCGACCTCGAAGGCGATCTAGGTTGGTATTCAGCGGCGATGGGGTGCCAAGTAACCAAGCCGCGTTGGGAGCTTATCACCCACATGTTCAACCATCAGACCCATCATCGGGGTCAGGTGCATTGCCTGCTGACACAGAACGGACTGAAGATGACGGATACCGACATCCCGTTCATGCCAGAATAGTTCACCTGCCGCCGTTGGTCCGCCCGGAACTGCCAAGCGCGGCCCTCGCCCAGTTGGGATATGCCTTGTAATCGCCAGCAGGGTCGCGGCTATGAGCGCGGGCGGCATACGCATCTTCATCGCGCTGCGCCAACCCATAATCCGCCGCTTTTTGCCAACCTCGATTGCGCCGGGCTTCTGCGGCATCCGCCGATGCACCGATCACTCCTGGAGCGAACGCAATAAGCGCGAAAATTCCAATTCCTTTCATCATCGATCAACCTCGAATCCCAACCACGTTTACCTCTGTCAATCGATCAACGCCGATTGCCGCCGTCGAACTTCGGTGAGAGCGCGGCTCTCGCCCAATCTGGATAGCCTTTGTAATCTCCAGCTGGGTCCAAATTGTTGGCCCTGGCTGAGTAAGAATTGTTGCGATAGCGAAAACTGTCGTAACGTGCGTCGCGATCCCGGTAGCGACCATAACGATCATAGTAGCCACCATCATCGTCGCGCGAGTATCGCTGTGTACGGGCTTCAGCAGAGCCGCTCAGCCCCGGCAGAAACGCCACCAAAAATCCTGACGCGACAATTGTTAGAATGAGTTTTGTTCGCATGGCGACCTCATATCCGTTGTTAGAGTTTGTTCCCGGACAACTAAGATATGGGAACCGCAAGCTCCATATCAAAATCACAGATCCGTGTTGGCGCGATCCTGATCTCACTTCGACTTGACGATGCGTCGTCCCAACGCGAAGCGGTGCACTTCCGACGGTCCATCATAAATGCGGAACGCGCGGACGTCGCGAAAGATCCGCTCCACCATCGTGTCACGCGTTAGGCCCAGGCCTCCCAAGATCTGCAACGAGCGGTCGACTACGCGCATGATCGCTTCCGAGCAGATGACTTTCGCCATCGAACTTTCGGTGCCGCCGCGTTGGCCCTGGTCGAGGATCCAGGCGCAGTGCCAGATCGATAGTCGCGCGGTGTGCATGTCCATCATGTTGTCGGCGAGCATGAATGACACGCCCTGATGATGCCCGAGCGGCGTGCCAAACGCGTGGCGCTGTTTCGCATAATCCGTGGCGATGTCGTGCGCGCGCTGCGCCGATCCGAGCCAACGCATGCAATGGGTTAGGCGTGCCGGCGCCAACCGCACCTGGGCATACTTGAAGCCCTGACCAACCTCGCCCAGCACATCATCACCCGACACCCGCAAGTTTTCGATATCGATGATGGCGTGGCCACCCATGAAGGATGAGTCCATGGTGTCCAGCGTGCGCGCAATTTTGAACGCCGGGTTGGGCAGCGGCGTCAAAAACATCGTCGCATCGCCCGGACCATCGCCGGTACGCGCCATGATAATAGCGAAAGCGGCACCATCGGCGCCAGTGATCAGCCACTTGCGGCCGTTGATGACAAAGCCGTTGCCATCGGGTGTAGCCCTGGTCTTGAGCATCGACGGGTCGGAACCGGCGCCGCCTTCGGGCTCGGTCATGGCGAAGCACGAGCGTGTTTGCCCGGTTGCCAGCGGCCGCAGGTATTTCTCCTTTTGCGCCTGCGTGCCAACCACATCCATCAAGTGGATATTGCCCTCGTCCGGGGCCTGGCAGTGCATGGCGATCGGCCCCAGCATCGAATAGCCCGCCGCCTCGAAGATCACCGCCTTGGCGACGTGGCTTAAATCGCGCCCACCGAATTCCTTCGCCACGTGTACCGCGAGCAGCCCCGCCGCCTTGGCCTTGGCGTTGAGATCACGCCGCAAGCCGTCGGTCGGACCATGCGCCGTCCACCGCGGATCGTTCTCGAACGGGATCACATCGCGCAGCACGAAGGCGTCAACCTCGGCTTTCAGGGTGGCAATTTCGGGAGCGATGGTGAAGTCCATGGGGTGCCTTGTAGTAGCGGGTTAATCCAGGATTAGCCTCACCACAACACGGCCGGGCGAAGTTCGACAAGCTTCGGATCGGTAGTAACGAGCGTCAAATCCTCGATCGAGGCCTGGGCTGCAAGCAGCCGGTCGAACGGATCGCGATGCTGTACTTTCATCAAACCGGCAGTACGGACGTGAATTACCGCAATGGGCAGAAGGTCAAAACCTTCCTCGGCGACGGCATTTTCGAAATTCTCAAGCAGTTTTCTTGCTTCATCCCACTTGCCTGACCCAACCTTGATTGCGATCTCCCACGCCGACGCGACACTCACATAAACGCTTGTATTGTCGTCGAGGATAGCTTGGCGCGCCGGTTGAGAAAGACGGGGGTCAGCCTTGATCCACCAAACCAACGCGTGCGTATCGAGCAGTAGGTTCACTGCGCCTCCCCATACCAGTCCTTGATCTCGTCTTCGGATAGGGCATCGAAAAATCCTGGCGGCGGATCGGACAATCGATCTTTCCATCGGCCCGGAACCCGCTTTGGTCTCAATTGATGGCTTGTGCCGTGCTGAGGCACCGGCGTTAGTCGTACGGTACCCAGTTTGGCATCGGCAATGCGAACGTCCTCGCCTCGAAGCGCACGCTGCAACAAGTCATCAAGATGTTCCTTGGCCTCGGCGAGCGTTACCTGTTCCATCGCGCAATCCTCCAAAGAGTACCTTAAGCGTAGCCTGCAGAACAATTCAAGTTGCGGCTCACCTCTGCACCCACCGCTGACCGGCTCTGCGGCAGCCCCCTAGGCAGAACGGCGCCGTTGCGACACGATGCGCCAAAACAAGCAAGATGTTCGAGGGGACGACCATGATCACTATCCGAGCGGACGCATTGAGCCGCTTTGTGTCCGATATCTTCGTGCAAGCGGGCTGCTCGCGCGTGCAAGGCGACCGGCTGGGCGAAAGCCTCGTCGGTGCCAATCTCGCCGGCCACGATAGTCACGGCGTCGTCCGCGTGCCGTGGTACGTGCAGAAGAAAGTCAACGGCGAGTTCATCACCGACCAGACGCTGAAAGTGATCTCCGAGACGCCGGTGCTCGCGGTCGTCGACGGCCAGTACGGATTCGGCCAGACGATGGCGCCGCAGGCGGTGCGCATGGGGATCGATAAGTGCAAGGCGATGGGACTATCGGCGATCGCACTGCGCAACACCGGCCACGTCGGCCGCGTCGGCGAGTGGGCCGAAATGGCGGCGGCCGAAGGACTGGTGTCGATCCACTACGTCAACGCCGTATCGAGCCTGCTGGTTGCCCCGTTCGGCGGCGTCGACCGGCGCTTCTCCACGGCACCTTATTCATGCGGCATTCCGCGCCCTGGTACTGATCCGCTGATCTTGGATTTCGCAACCTCGCTGGTGGCGGAGGGCAAGGTTCTGGTCGCCAGTCAAGGTGGCAAGAAATTGCCCGATAACGCTCTTATCACACAAGAAGGCGCGATGAACGGCGACCCGCGCACGCTCTATGGAGACTTTGATCCCAAGGCGATGCGCTCCTACAAGAACGGCACCGGCGCAATCCGCGCCTTTGGCGATCACAAGGGCTCCGGCATGGCCTTCATGTGCGAGATCCTGGGCGGCGCTCTCACCGGCACCGGTGCTGCCAACGAAAAGCAAACCCAGTGGGCCAACGGCATGCTGTCGCTCTACATCGATCCGAGCAAACTCGACGCGTCGGGCTTCTTCCCGGCCGAAGTCAACCGCTACGTCGACTATGTTAAAAGTTCGAAGCCTGTGAAAGCGGGCGACGAAGTTCTGGTGCCCGGCGAGCCCGAACTGCGCACCCGCAAGGAGCGTCTAGAAAAAGGAATTCCGCTGCCGGACGACACCTGGGCACTGATCATCGGCGCGGCGCGATCTGTCGGTGTCGATGAAAGTAGGATTCAATCTGCGGTCTGAATCAAGCGATGGTGTCAGACCCTCCGGGTCGGACACCGATCCCAACACCAATAACCAACCACGAGGATTGTCCATGCACTCCCCAGCCCTGCTTGAAAAACTCCGCGCCGTCGATACACCGACGATCTGCAATGCGCTCGAGATCATCGACTCGAAATACCGCACCACCGGCTTCACAACCAAGCCATTGGTCTGCCCATTCCCCGATCTACCGCCGATCGTCGGTTATGCGCGCACCGCTACCATCCGCTCCACTCATAGCAACGAAGCCGAAGGCAAAGCCGGCAAGGCCCAGCGCGTCGCCTATTACGAATATGTTGCAAGTGGCGGACCGGCACCGAGCGTAATGATCATCCAAGATCTCGACGGCGCCGATGTCGGTTTCGGCGCATTCTGGGGCGAAGTCCAAAGTGCCGTCCATCGCGGCCTCGGCTGTGAAGGTGTCGTCACCGATGGCTGCATCCGCGACATCCCGCAGTGGGCGCCGAACTTTCAGGCGCTCGCCGGCTCGGTCATGCCTTCGCACGCCTGGGTTCACTTGGCCGACTTCGGCAAACAGGTGCGCGTATCCGGCATGATCGTGCGCTCCGGCGACCTGATCCATGCCGACCGTCACGGCGCGTGCGTCATCCCGCATGCCGTCGCCGACAAGATCCCTGCCGCTTGTGATTTGCTCGCGCGCAAAGAGGCGGTGATCCTGGGCGTCGCCCGTGCACCCGGCTTCAACATCGAACAGTTACGCGAAGCATTGAACAAAATGGACGAAATCCACTGACTTAAAAAATAGGAACACATCCGATGAAACCGAATGCACTTAAAAAGATGCTCGCCGAGGGCAAACGTACCGTCAACGGTTGGGTGTCGATCCCGAGCCCGTTCGCGGCGGAGATTTATGCCGCCCAGGGCTTCGAGAGCGTCACGATCGACATGCAGCACGGCGCGCTCGATATCAACGACGTGATCCCGCTGCTGCAGGCCATCTGCCTAAGCGGCGCGACGCCAATGGCGCGCGTGCCATGGAACAATCCGGCCGACATCATGCGTGTGCTCGACAGCGGGGCCTACGGCATCATCTGCCCGATGATCAATACCCGGAAGGAAGCGGAAGCTTTGGTCCAGGCCGGCCGCTATGCCCCGATGGGGGCACGCAGCATTGGTCCGTTCCGCGCCGCTCATTACGGCGGCGCCGACTATCCCCAGCACGCCAACACCGAGGTGCTGCTCCTGGCCATGATCGAAACCACCGAAGCCGTGAAGAACCTCGACGACATCTTGTCGGTAGAAGGCCTCGACGGCGTCTATGTCGGTCCCGGCGACCTGTCGATGTCGATGGGCCATCAAGCCTCGCTCGATCCGAGCGACAAAGGCGTTCTCGCGGCAATCGCCGAGATCGCGAAGAAAACGCGGGCCAAAGGCAAGATCGCCAGCGTGCACACCGACGGCCCGAAGACAGCGGCCAAGCGATACGCCGAAGGCTATCAGTTCTGCACGCTACTCAACGATATCCGGGTGATGGCGAATGCTGTCAATGCCATGGTGAAAGAGACCAAGGGCGCGGCCGCCGGCGAGACGTCGAAGATGTACTGAGCGCAAAAAGCCTCCCCACGCCACAGCATGGGGAGGCCACTTACTTGGACCGTTGCGGATTTTAGAAGCCGCGTTTGCGCAAAATTGAACCCAGCACGTTCGAATAATCGTCCGTCCAAGGCGTGCGGCCCGCATCTTTGCCCTGGGCAGGGCCGACAATTTCAGCCCCGGTCCATCCTTTGATTGCGCTAAGAACCTCCGGCGATTTGGCAAAAAACATAACGTGCGACATCAAGGCATCAAGGCTGAGTTTATCCGGCTTGTCGACGACCATAACCGCGTGCACGCCAGGTATCGAGCGGGCCAGAGTCGAGGCCACATCGTGCAAGTCCATATGACGGTTCGAGATATGCATCGCCAGCAACCCATTGGGCGCCAGCCGCGATAGATAAAGCTCAATTGCCTCCTTGGTCAGCAAGTGAACCGGAATGCTATCCGATGAGAAGGCATCGATCACGAGATAATCAAAGCTGCCAGCGTCGATGTGCCCAAGCGTGAGACGGGCATCGCCCATCACGAACTTCGCATCCGGATGGCAGCGGGCAAAATACGAGAACAGTTTCGGATCGCGGGCGAGCTTAACCACCAGCGGATCGATTTCGAAGAAGCGCCAGTTCTCGTTGGCTCGCGAATAGCAGGCCATGGAGCCCGCACCGACCCCAACGGAGCCGACCACGAGACCACCATCCGTTTTTCCGCTAACGATGCGCGCCACATCGACGCCGCGCGCCATTGGGCTTCCTGGGTAGTAATAGGTCGCTGGAAGCGGGGCTTGAACAGGCTTTCCGCCGGCATCCTTTACGCGAACGGCACCGTGCAAGGTGGTTCCGTGCATGAGCAGCCGCATATCTTCGTCTTCCGTCATCGTCACGCGATGCACACCGAAGAATGAGCGCTCGGAGAAGCCGAAGTTCATCGCCGACGGCAGGGACAACAGGCCTGCCCCCATAACGACGGCCATTGCCACCTGACGCAACGGCTGCTGTCTCGTCAGCACGCAATAGCCAGCGCAGCCGATCACCGCCAAGGCGGCCACAGTTGCTGCGTTGTTGAGCGACATCAAGTCCGCCCAATGGCAAAGCGCCACGATTGCGACAAGCAAACATCCACCGGCCATCAAGATCAGCGACGTTTGCCGTTCGCGCGGATCGGCCCAAGCTTTGACGACACCGGCGCGCGAGGCGAGCCCGGCCAACAGCAACAACGGGAACTCGTAAATGGCATTGAAGATTTGCGGAGCGATCAGAGCCGCGAACACGCCGCCGAGTACGCCGCCAAATGACATCCACATGTAGAACGCGGTGAGGTACCGGCTTTCCGGCCGCTGGTCGTAAAGCTCCTTGTGGCACACCATCGTCGTGACGAAGAATGCAGCGAAGCCGGAAATCGCGCCCAGCATCCAGCCGCGGCTGCCCGAGATCGACAAGCCCAGCAGCGTCATACCGACGAGGATCGGCTGGCTCCATACCAGCATTCGATGCGGCAACATCGGCGTTTCACGGAACACGAGAATGAACGTGCCGAGGAAAATAGCGAGCGGGATCACCCAGAGGAATGGCGCCGAGGCGATATCGGTCGTCACATAGCTCGTGAACGAAACCAGCAAGCCCGACGGGATGGCGGCCAACCACACCCACACGAAGCATTTCGACCATGCGATCGGCTGAGCACCCGAAGATGCATCGGCTTTCGCGGCCGCAGTATCGACGTATTGGGAGGGAGCAACGAGGTAGCCGCACAAGGCAATGATCACGGCGAGGACGATGAAACCACTGGTCCATACACCGGCTTGGCGCGACAAGCCGAGCACCGGCTCGACTAGGAATGGATAGGCCAGCAAGGCGATCAACGAGCCAAGGTTGGAGGCGCCATAGAGAAAATAGGGATCGTTTGCCTGTGGATGACCGGAGCGAGCGAACCAGGATTGCAGCAACGGCGCGTTCGCCGAGATCGCAAAGAATGGCAGACCGACTCCGGCCGCCAGCACGCTGATAAGCCACAGATAGGCTTCACCAGCCGGTGGTTCTGCGCCAAACGAAGGCAAGCCAAAAGGTAGCGCCAGTACAGCAATCGCCATCAGTGAAAGATGAACGAACGGCGCTTGCCGGGCCGGACAGTAGCGATTGAGCAGATGGGCATAGCCATAACCGCCGAGCAGTACGGTTTGGAAGAAGACCATCGATACGGCCCACACCGAGGGTGATCCGCCGAGCTTTGGCAGCACCATCTTGGCGAAGATCGGCTGTACCGAGAACAGCAGCAAAGCCGACATGAAGAGCGCGGCGGCGAATATGGCGAGTATCGATGCGTTGTCGCGCAACCCCGAAAGTCCACGCGAAATCGTCGCGCGTAATGCAACCGTACTCATGAACCCTAGCTCCGCCGGACAAAGGACACCCTTTGCGGGCAGCTTAGTCGCAATAGGTTGAATGATGATTTATGAGGACTGAAGTCTAAGCAGCAAAAATGCCCTTTGCGATTTACCTTTCGGTAATCTTTGCGGCGCGGGACTACCTTTGATCGATCTTTGTCGGAATGGCCGAAATGATGACGATGGCCTGTGCCCACGGATGATCGTCGGTCAACGTCAGATCGATGCGCGCTTCGTGCCCCGGCGGCGTCAGAAGTTTCAAATGTTCCGCTGCACCGCCAGTCAAACGCAACGTCGGCCGGCCGCCTGGCAGATTGATGACCCCCATGTCACGCCAGAACACACCGCGTCGTAATCCGGTGCCGAGCGCCTTCGAGCAAGCTTCCTTTGCCGCAAACCGTTTGGCGTAGGACGACGCTCGATTGGCGCGACGGTCAGACTTAGCGCGCTCGATCGGCGTAAACACCCGGCTGAGAAAACGTTCACCGAATCGCTCGATCGATTGTTCGATGCGCCGCACGTCGATCATATCATTGCCGATCCCTAAGATCATAGGCTGAGCCTCACGCCGTCCGGCGTCCGGCACCGTGCGTGCGCGCTTCTTCCATCAACGACCGCATGCGCCTGACCGCTGCATGAAGGCCGCCGAAAATTGCCTCGCCGATCAGAAAATGACCGATATTCAACTCGACGATCTCGTGCATGCGCGCAACGGGTGCCACCGTGTTGAACGTCAGCCCGTGGCCAGCATGCACTTCTAGGCCAGCGCCTGCCGCCAACTTAGCAGCCTTAGCCAGACGTGCGATTTCTGCGGCGACGCCCGGGGCGTCGTCCTCCAGCGCGCGTTCGCAGTAGGCTCCCGTGTGCAATTCCACGATGTCGGCGCCGATCTTGGCCGATGCCTCGATCTGTTCGGGCGACGCTTCGATGAATAGCGACACGCGGATGCCGGCGTCTTTAATTCGTGCAACGAACGGCTGCAAAGTTGCGTATCCGCCGATGATATCCAGACCACCCTCCGTGGTGCGCTCCTCGCGCTTCTCTGGCACCAAGCAGCAGGCGTTCGGCACGTGACGCAGCGCAATGCTGAGCATCTCTTCGGTGGCCGCCATCTCGAAATTGAGCGGTCGTGTCAGTTCGCCTTTCAGACGCGCGATGTCGGCATCCGAGATGTGCCGGCGATCTTCCCGCAGATGCGCGGTGATGCCGTCGGCACCCGCCTCGATTGCCAGGTGCGCCGCACGTAGCGGATCAGGATGGCGGCCGCCGCGCGCGTTACGGATGGTTGCGACGTGATCGATATTGACGCCGAGGCGTTGAAAGGGGAGCGCTGGAACGAATGCCATGGCTGGGGATCCGGGTGCAAGGAACGACACCCGGTTAATATAGCAAAGCTCGAACCAGTATGCGAGTTGTGACCGATTATGCAGTTAGCACTCAATCAATCGCCCTGCACGATGCCTGATTTACTGAGCACGGCCCAAACACCAAGGCTCGACAACGCCGCTATGAAGGCAAGCGCGGTGCCGTGATTAGGCAGCAATCCGGGTATGACGACACTTGCCAGGCCAAACGCTGCGACCCCCGCAACGATAACGGCGAGCCACGGTACGTTGCCCTTGAGCGATACGTAAGCCGCCATGGCCGCACCCGCGAGCCCGGCCGGCATCGCCGCCCACACGTAGGTTTGCAGCGCCCACGCGCCTGCCTGAGCGCCAACCGCCGCCATTGGCAGACCTTTCAGACTTGGCGGGCCCATCTGTAGCGCACCCGAGACCAGCGTCAGCAATGCCACGATCATCGCTGCAAAGAACGGCCCTGTCAGGGTCGCGATCAAGAATGTCCACAATGCCCGTTGGCCGTTGGTGATCTTCTGCTTTGCCATTAGCGATCCTGTTATCCTGCCCGCTTGATCGCCTGGACGGCCGATTCAAGCGATTGCAGAAAGTCCGAGCGATTCGATTTTGAGTACGACGCATTATAGGTTTGCATGGTGCCGGCGTCGCGCAAATCCTTCATCAGATCGCGCATCGCAAGCGTCATACCAATATTGTTGCTGTCGAGCACTTTGCCATCATTACGGATCACGCGCGCGCCAGCCGTTACGCAGCGGTGGGCGAGCGGGATATCAGCGGTAATCGCGATATCGGATTTGCCGACCCGTTCAGCGATCCAATCGTCGGCGGCATCGGGTCCTTCAGCCACCACGACGCGCGAGATCAACGGATGCTCCGGCAGCCGCATCCAACTGTTCGACACCATGTGCACGGGGATGCCGTGACGCTCCGCCACGCGCAGCACCTCGTCCTTCACCGGACACGCATCAGCATCGACATATATGGTCATGAATTCAAGCTTCTACGGCTTAACGACGGTTGTGGTCGAGTACTTCAAGCAATTATCTTTTCGTGTTAGCTTATTGCAGGCTCGGCAGACTGCGGCCAGAGGTCACGATGAATAACTACGCGGCAAAAAATGACGGCCTCGAGTGGATGTCACTCGACGACTTCGAGGAAATGCTGCCGGATAAGCCGGAGCACGAGAAGTGGGAGCTGATCAATGGCCGCGTCATCCGCGGCATGGTGGGCGCCCGATGGGAACACCACGTCATCATCGACAATATGGGTTTGGCTATCGGCAACCATCTGTTGAAGAACAAACTACCGTGCCGGGTCTATCGGGAAACGTTCTACCTTAAACAGCGCAAGATCGATCTCGCAGCCCTTCCCGACTTGATGATCCACTGCGGCACGCCGAAACCGGGCTTGACGTCGTTCGACGATCCGCTGGTTCTGATCGAAGTTGTATCGCCCGGCAGCGAAGCCCGCGATCGATTGGAAAAGCGCGTCGCGTACCAGCAGCTCGAAAGCTTGAAATCTTTTGTGCTTGTCACGCGCGACAAACCTTTCATCGAGGTGTTCGAACGCGCCAGTCAAGGCTTTCTGACAAGAGAGCCGCTGACCAAACTCGATGACGTTCTGCAACTTAGCGCCATCGATTTTAAGATGCCCCTTGCCGAAATCTATCGTGATCTGATCGGCTCACCGCCGAAATAGGTGCTAGCTTCAATCATCGAGTGGTGGCGACACCTTTAATCCCCTCTCCCTGCAACGCCTTTCGGTGCGTACGGGGAGAGGGTTAGGGTGAGGGGCAGCTGCTTGCTCGGACCGAGACACGTCGTAGATGCGCACCACACAAACTTGGCGAACGCACCGATCGCGCGTTCTGCGATCGAACTCCACTTCGGCGGAGGATCTGATCTGGTCGGAACTCCGTGGCCGCCGGCTGGGTGGATTGAAGTTTGTACGGCAATGTCCGGTTGCGCCATTTTTCGCCGATTTCGTCTGTCGTGAGAACAAGATTGTCGTTGAAATCGACGGCGGCACGCACGGCACCAGTGCCGAGATCGCTCGCGACCAGCAGCGCTCAGCCTATCTGCGCGCGGAGGGCTTTCGCATTTTCCGTGCCCACAACCAGGAAGTTTACGACAACATCGACGGCGTGCTCGATACGTTACTCGCGTTGGCTCGCGGCGAGGTGGCGTGTGCTGACATTGTGCCAGCGGCTGCCCCTCACCCCAACCCTCTCCCCGTCAAGTGCAGTGACGGGGAGAGGGAGTAGAGTCGAAAATCACTGCTCGTAACGATTCGGAGATGCCGATTGTATCACGCTGTGATCCCCTCTCCCCGTAGCGCCTTTCGGTGCGTACGGGGAGAGAGTTAGGGTGAGGGGCAGCTGCTTGCTCGGACCGAGCACACGTCGTGACCTGCTGAGCGCGAAGCTAGCACAAGCTCCTACCGCGTCCCCAGTTCCTTCAGCCCGCGCCGGATGAGCTTGGCGGTATCGGCGCCCTCGCCGAGCTCACCCATTGCGATGGCGACGGCTTGGGCTGCTTGGCTCGGCTGATACCCAAGATTGGTCAACGCCGAGATCGCCTCGGCGGCGGCATTGTCCTCGGGGCGCGGAGTGCCAGCGGACTTGCTCTTACCGGCGGATGCGACCGGCACGTTAAGCCCGGCCACGCTCAGCGCCGGTGCCTTGTCCTTCAACTCCATCACGATACGTTGGGCTAGCTTCTTGCCGATGCCCGGAGTCTCTTCAACAGCCGCCCAGTTCTGCAGCGCGATCGCGTTCGCCAGATCCTGGGTCGACAGCGTGCCAAGTAACGCCAATGCCACCTTCGATCCGACCCCCTGAATCCCTTGCAAAGTGCGGAACCAGCTGCGCTCGACTTCGCTGGTGAAGCCGAACAGGCGGATATAGTCCTCGCGCACGTGGGTATCGATAACCAGACGCACTTCCTGGCCCAGATCCATCTGCCGCAAGGTTCGCGACGAACACGAAACATCGTAGCCGACGCCGTTCACGTCGATGATGGCGTGCGCCTCGCCAATGGCATCGACGATGCCCCGCAGCTTGCCGATCATTATACGGCCTCCCTCAAAGCTCGTAACGCGCGCGCCTGCGGACTGGTACGATGGTTGGCATGGCAGATGGCGATCGCCAGTGCATCGGCTTCGTCCGCGCTTTTGAACTTGGCTTTGGGCAGCAGAAACCCGATCATCGCTTGAACTTGCTTTTTCTCAGCATGACCGGCACCCACAACCGTTTTTTTGATCACGTTGGCGGCGTACTCGGCAACCGGCAGCCCCTTCATGGCCGGCGCCAACATCGCCATGCCGCGCGCCTGACCCAGCTTCAAAGTCGAGCGTGCATCCTTGTTGACGAACGTCTCTTCGACGGAGGCCTCGTGCGGATGGTACGCCGCGATCACCGAGACAAGGCCCTGGTAAATCTCACGTAGCCGATAGGCCAGCGTATCATCTGAATCCGATGTCACCATGCCGGACGCCACATAGACCAGACGCACGCCATCGCTCTCGATGACCCCCCAACCGGTGCGGCGAAGCCCGGGATCAATACCTATGATGCGAATCAGATTGCGGTTCATGGGTTATGAATAGCATGAGCCGCGACGGTTCGCAGGTCCCGGCTGCCCCTTGCTAACTACCGCTGGCGCAATAAGCTGACCGGCAGAAACAACGACGCTCGAGGAAACAGCTCATGAAACGCATGCCTCATCTGGCAATCGCTATTTTGCTTGCCGCAACACTGCCCACGCGTGCCGCCGATGTCGCGGAAATCGGCAGTTTCCACGTCGGTGGCAAGCAGGTGACACTGGAAGGCTTGCCGACAAAGGAAGTTGTGTTCTCAGCTGGAATGGCGCCGATCAAGGTCGACCCGAACGGTGATTTCCACACCGAGCAGATGTACGTGCAGTATACCAAGCTTACGGCTCCGAAGGCGAAGTATCCCCTTCTGATGTGGCATGGTGGCGGCTTGACCGGCGTTACCTGGGAAACGAAGCCCGACGGCAAAGCCGGTTGGCAGATGTTTTTCGTCAACGCTGGCCACGACGTGTACGTGTCGGATGCTGTCGAACGTGGACGCGCCTCCTGGTCCAAGTTCCCCGAGATCTTCAAGGGCGAGCCAATGTTTCGCACCAAGAAGGAAGCGTGGGAACTATTCCGCATCGGCCTGAACGGGTCATACACGACCGATCCGGCCAAGCGCGTCGCCAATCCCGGTCAGCTCTTCCCAGTTGCAGCCTTTGACCAGTTCGCACTGCAGGGCGTGCCGCGTTGGACGACGAATGATGCGGCCACTCAAGCTGCCTACAACGCACTCGTTGCCCGCGTTTGCCCTTGCGTGATCATGATGCACAGCCAGGGCGGCAACTTCGGTTTTAACGCAGCATTGGCCAACCCCGAGAAAGTGAAAGCTATCATCGGTGTCGAACCCTCCGGTGCGCCGAAAGCCGACAATCCCGATTTATCGAAACTCAAAGGCATCCCTCACTTGTTTGTGTGGGGCGACTACCTCGACAAATACGATGTCTGGTCGAAGAACATCGTGAAGGGCCCGGCTACTTATCACGAGGCGCTTGTCAAACAAGGCGGGGTGTCGGACTGGCTGGATTTGCCAAAGGCCGGCATCGCCGGCAACACGCACATGCTGATGATGGACACGAATTCGGATGTCATCGCGGCTAAGATTCAGGATTGGATGGTCAAGCAGCAGCTAATGAAATAGGTAGCGAGCGAGCCGTTCCCCCAACACCGCGAGGCGCCATCCAATGACCATCTCCATGTACCAGGCAACTGTCCCACCGTTCCTGCAGACCCTAGAGGGTCTAGCCAACGTACTCGATAAAGCTGAGGCATTTTGTATTGCCAAAAAGATCGAGCCGTCGGTGCTGGTCAACTCGCGCCTCGCGCCAAACATGTTCGCGCTCGCCCGCCAAGTGCAAATCGCATGTGACTTTGCCAAGGGTGCGAGCGCCCGCCTCGCAGGTCTCGACGTACCGTCCTACACCGACAACGAGGCAACAATTGCCGATCTCAAAGCGCGCGTCGCCAAGACCGTCGCCTTCGTCAAGTCAATCGACGCCGCCAAGATCGATGGCTCCGAGGAGCGCGACATCACACTCAAGATCGCTGGCAACGCGGTCACCTTCAAGGGCCAGTTCTATCTCTTGAATTTCGCCATTCCGAACTTCTATTTCCATCTGACAGCCGCCTACGCGATCCTGCGTCACAATGGTGTCGAACTCGGCAAGGGCGATTTCCTCGGACTTTCGCTGGGCCGTTAATCGATGGCCGATTCACTCGATCCGAAACAGGTTCGTGCGCGCACCTTCGATGCATCGAAGACGGATGCCTTGAGCGCCTGGTTATCGCTGGCGCTCAACAGCCGCTCTACGGTGACGGCGGCAGCCTTGCTCGGCGGTGGCGCGGTGCAAGAGAACTGGCGCATCGACGTCAGCGTCGACGGCGGTCCGCGGGCCGGCACCCACACCTGGGTGATGCGCACGGATGCGGCCCAACGGCTGAGCTTCAGCCTCGATCGCGAGACCGAGTTCGCCGTCCTCAAGGCCGCGTATGCGAGTGGCGTGCCGGTCGCCGAGCCGATCGTGCGGTGCAACGATGCCGATGTAATCGGCCGGCCGTTCTTGATTCAAGCCTTCGTCGAGGGGCAGGCGCAGGCACGGCAGATCGTGCGGCATCCGGAATTGGCGGCGTTCGGCGACCGGCTGGCGGCCGGCCTCGGACGGATACTGGCGAAGATCCATGCGATCGTGCCGCCGGGGCGCGACCTTTCAATGCTGCCGATCCCGATGAAGCCACCGGCCAAGGTCCTGGTTGCCTCGCTAAAGGTGGCACTCGCTGGCGCGTCGCAAACACGTCCGGCCCTTGAATACGCATTGGCTTGGCTCGACACGCACGCGCCCGCCACGCCGCACGTGACGCTTGTGCATGGCGACTTTCGCACCGGTAACTACATGCTCGACGGCACCAAGCTGTCGGCCATACTCGACTGGGAGTTCACTCACTGGGGCGACCCCAACGAAGACATCGGCTGGCTGTGCGCGCGCTGCTGGCGCTTCGGCAACGACGCGGATAACCAGGAAGCTGGCGGCATCGGCAGCCGTCGCGCACTGTACGATGCCTATTCGTTGGCGTCCGGCCGCAAGGTTGACGAAGCAATCATCGCGTATTGGGAAGTGATGGCGGCCGCGAAATGGGCGGTGATCGCGATCCTGCAAGGTGACCGCTTCCTCACCGGCGGCGAGACCGCAATCGAGCTCGCACTCACCGGCCTGATGGCGCCGGAGATGGAGTTCGACGCGCTCGATGGCATCGCCGCGATTGAAGCGAAGGGCAAACTTTGATGGCCAAAGCCGCCAAGCCGCAAAAAATCAAGAAGCTAACGGCTGAGACGCTGATCGCGCTCGCAGCCGAAACTTTGAAGGCCGAGATTGTGCCGGGTTTATCGCCGGAGAAGCGCTACGCGGCCGCGATGATCGCCAACGCGCTCGACATCGCGAGGCGGGAGATCACCACCACCGACGAGGGCCCGCTTTGGGCGATCCTCGACACCACCTACGACGACGGCGACGGCACGCCCGCGCAACTGGCAACCGACATTCGCGCCGGCAAGATCACCGAGGCGACGCATCCGGGACTGGCCGCGAAATTGCGCAACGTGTTGATTGCGGAATTGAAAGTGCGCAACCCACGTTTTCTCAGATCGCGCGGGCTGAAGATCTAATAAGGGACGACGGCGATGATCCAAGACCGGCCGGAACTGGCGAAGAACTCGGCGAACTACGTTCCCCTGACGCCGGTCAGTTTCCTCGTCCGCGCCGCCAACGTGTTTCCCGAGCGGATCGCCGTCATTCACGGTGATCTGCGCTACACCTATCGCGAACTCTACGCCCGCTGCCGCCAACTCGCCCACGCCCTGACCAAGGCCGGGATCAGCAGAGGCGATACCGTCGCGATCCTGGCGACAAACACACCGGCGATGTTGGAAGCGCACTTCGCCGTGCCGATGTTGGGCGCGATGCTGAACCCGATCAACATCCGGCTCGATGCGGCGGCGATCGCGTTCTGTCTCGACCATGGCGAGGCGAAAGTATTCTTAGCCGACCGCGAATTCCACGGCACCATCACGCCGGCGCTCGGCCTTGCCAATTCAAAGCCTCAAGTGATCGATATTGCCGACGTGGAAACAGCGCACTGTCCGCACATCGCCGAGGTCGATTACGAAGATTTCATCGCAGAGTGCAACCCCAACTTCGACTATCCAGGGATCGTCGACGAGTGGGAAAGCATCTGCCTGCTCTACACCTCCGGCACCACCGGCAACCCGAAGGGTGTCGTGTTCAGCCATCGCGGCACGCATCTGGGCGCCATGTCGAACGCCTTGATGTTCAAGCTCGATCACCACTCGCGCTATCTGTGGACGCTGCCGATGTTCCACTGTTCGGGCTGGACCTACACGTGGGCCGTGACTGCAGTCGGTGGCACTCACGTGTGCCTGCGCAAGGTCGATCCGAAACGCATCTTCGAACTGATTGCCGAACATCACGTCACGCATATGTGCGGCGCGCCGATCGTGCTGACAATGCTGATCCACGCGCCGCCCGAGCACAAGTGTGCACTGCCGGTTCGGCCGCGCATGTTGACCGGCGGGGCCGCGCCCTCCTCCACCGTGTTGCGCGAAATGGAAGCGATGGGCATCGACGTGCTGCACGCCTACGGCACCACCGAGAGCTACGGGCCATCGCTCTATTGCGCGCCCGGCGACGACTGGGCCGGCCTCGAGACCGAGCAGCGTTACAATCTGATGGCGCGACAAGGCATCCCGACCGTCATCGTCGAAGACATCATGGTTGCGGACCCGGAGACCATGAAGCCCGTAACGCGCGACGGCACGGCGATCGGCGAGATCATGCAGCGCGGCAACACGATCATGAAGGGTTACCTTAAGAACGAGGCGGCGACCGCCGAGGCGTTCGTGGGTGGCTATTATCGCACCGGCGATTTGGCGGCGTGGCATCCGGACGCCTACATCGACGTGAAGGATCGTTCGAAGGACATCATCATTTCCGGCGGCGAAAACATTTCATCGTTGGAGGTCGAGGAAGTACTTTATCGCCACCCGTCGGTCATGGAAGCGGCGGTGGTCGCCAAGCCAGACGACAAGTGGGGCGAGATCCCCTGCGCGTTCGTCACGCTGAAGCCCGGCACCGATCCGGTGACCGCCGGCGACATCATTACCTTCTGCCGCGCCCGCATGGCCGCGTTCAAGATCCCCAAACGCGTCGTCTTCGGCCCGCTGCCCAAAACCTCAACCGGCAAGATCCAGAAGTTCGTGCTGCGCGATCAGGCACGGCAGGTGGGGTGAACCAACCCGATGCGCTGGCACGTGGCGAAACGAGCGAGTGGCATCGGCGATCGGGGCCGCCCGCCCACCCGCAACTTTGCTTTCCCGGAGTTCGTCCCCCGGACGGGCATCCGGAATCACGTCCCTTCGATGTGGTCAGCCACGTGTCATCTCGACCTCCATCCGCAATCATCCAACAGTTTCAATCTCGCCCCTGTTGACAACGCGCTGCGAACTGCGCACCTGCGTGGTTCGTGAAGCGCGATGCAGCGGAGGGCACCATGGCTTTTGTGACAGGCGACGTAGTAGCGAGCGACGACGCGGAATTCCCATTTAAGGTGGTATTCAAGAAGGGCGAGACGACGGTCGCCGAATGGCTGGTCAAGTCAAAGGACGAAGGCGAAGAACAAATCATCGATAGCCTGCAGGAGCTGGCCGACTTCACCGACGAAGACGCCAACAGCGGCGCTGCCTCGTAACGTCGTTCTGGCTTATCTAGGGACGGTCACAGAACGGTGACTGTCCCCAGTTGTTGTGAACAACGCTGTTCGCCCGGCAGCGCTTGGCGCTCCGGGGGGTGCGGCGTTTCGTTCGAACCGGGGCGATAAAGTCCCGGGAAGCGGGACGGCGATCAGCCGCCAGGTAAAAAGTGTGGGGATGGGCTCATCGCCTATCGGGATTTCGAGCCCCGATATCCAGACACTTGCGCAAGGTTGCCCTCGAACTCGCATCCGCGTCCCGCTGCGATGACGTGTTGTGGCCCGCACGTCCCGCCCATCCGAAGCGGAACAGAGCTAGCGTACGTGATCGCTAACCCGCAGGGAGCACACAGGGAGCTTAGGCCCAGCCCCGTCATCGCTCATCCCAGGCGAGTTGGCCCGCCTGGGCACGGCTAGCGTTTCCTCACGGATGGCTGGCCGCGTTCGACATCACATAACCGCCAGCACACGTCTATGCTCCCGGGCTTTGATGTCCGACCAGTGGAGTATCGCACGGGGAAGTGGACCGTGGATAAGTCTG
>JANLPY010000032.1:0-8282 GCA_031367505.1 Hyphomicrobiaceae bacterium
AAAATCGGCGATCGGCAGGCGCAGTCGCTTGCTCATCCGCTGCGGCGACAGATGATCGGCCTCGCGAAAATCGGATAGCAGCGCAGCAAGCATCGATGGCTCCTAAGGAAAGTGCTTTAGAAGTGCTTCTGTAGCTATAAATTTGCAACCATGCAACCAAGATCGTCTTGTGATGAACACGATCGCATCCGGTAACCTCACGTCAGATAAGCCAGCCCAGTCACGCTCAGGAGCAGAGAGCACAATCCGAATGTGATCTGAGCCGTTCCAGCCAGGCGTGCGCCCGGACCGACTACCAGCATGCTGAATAGATGGCATATTTTCGTCTTCCAAGCAATTGCTCCGTCCGCCACATACACCGATGCCGAGACGAAAAGTGCCAGCGCAACCCAAGCGCATAGACGCCTCAGGCCCGCCCCGCCCGTCACAAATGCGAGACCGGCGAGCATGATGCCGATACCTTGAAGGGCATTGATCGTGTCAAAGAGCGAGACAATTTGCCGTGGTCGGGTCCCTCCTAAGGAACGGTGAAGGGGCCGCTCGCAAACGCCGTACGGCTCGATGACCGTCTGTCCCCAAGGTCCGAATGTCTGCACGCAGTAGGGGCACTTCACGAGGGGTATAGTCGCCTTCGTCGCGTGTGGCTGGTGGACCACTGTGTGGCGGACCTCAGTCACCGAATCGGACCGGCGCACGAATTCGTCCATCGACCCAGCGATGGTAGGCTGCAATCCAGTTGGCCGCGATCGCGCGCTGTGCAACGCCGAGCGAAATTTCGCCGCGGCATACCTTAACCCACAACACGTACTCGAGCTGGTCCTTGGCAACTGCGCTCCACGTGCCCGTGACGGGCTCCAACCATAAGTTGCGCGCATCGGTCTGCGCCCCGCCGAGCGACAAAGGCACGAGGTGGTCGAACTCATATGCGGAGTATCGCTCACCGTAATGCCCGCCGCGGATCATCGCTGCGCGTTTCAGCCGAAGGGTAACCGCGTACGGCGGCCGAACGCTCCTTGCGTAGCCAGGCCGACAGATGGTCACGTGGATATTGGCTTGCGTGACACGCGCGTCGATTGCCCCCGGCATAAGCCTGGGGTCGGGGAGGATCGCGCTTGGGAGAGCGGTCCCCACCAACCCCCACGACACTAGGAGTGCCCACCCCCACGCCATCAATTGAAGCCCGCGTCCCGGTCGTAACCGCCGAAAACGTCGCTCTGCGAGGAATCATATGCCTCCTCGCGGACGTCGGCTTCGATCTTGCCGTTCATGGTCTTGCGAGTCTTGATGTCGCGCACGTCAATCCGGTTCCTCCGAGCGTATTCATCCACCGCCGCTTCGTTCTCGAAGCTGCCGAGATTCCTGAAGCTATATCCGCTCATGTCCGTTCTCCTTTGGTTGTTGGTCGCATGCCCTCTCGTCCATCATGGAGCGCACGACGGCCCCACGATCCCATTCGCCGGCGAGGACGCTTCGGCGATTGATGCTACGGAAATCTCGTGTGCGAGCGGCTAGTAACCGTGCGCACCGCAGGCTCGCGTCCGGAATATTTCGAGTTGAGATCAAGTTACGCGCTCGCGCCAACCAGAGGGAGATCCCGTCACAGCTCGAGACCCTTCGACTTTTCCGGAACGGGCAGTGGCGGTAAGGACGGCAGTGATTTCGCCGGTTCACTGTTGCCTGGCTTGCGTTGCGAGGGAGACGCGACGGGACTGTCGGGCAACCCACGCAAACCCGCCGCCAAAGCCTCCCTCGGAATCGCTCCCAGGTCGACCACAACGTTGGGCGCCCTTTCCGCCGATCGATCGACGTGAAGCTTACCGGTGACCTCAAGCGCCGACAGCTTGTCGCCCGGCGTTCGATCGAGCTGACGCGCAAGCTTGGTCTGATCGTCGGTGATCACTGTGACCCCATCTCGCGCGCGGGTGACTCCTACGTTGAACAAGCGCTGGTTCGCGAGAAACCGCTCCTCCGACCCCATGACGATCAACGCCTTGTCGGTCGTGACACCCTGCGCCATGTGCATGTTGAGCGTGTAGGCAAGATCCAGCCTGCGCAGCATCGGGTCGCCGGCAGCGAGGCGCAAGACGCCCTTGTCGGCGTTTTCGATCGTGACGCTCTTGGCGTCCATCGCAAGGACACGGCCGATCGCGCTATTGTGAATACCGCGATCCTTGTCGTTTGCGGTCCAGCGCACCTTGTCGCCTTCGTGGACCTTGATCTCTTTCGTCGCGATCATCGTCATGCGGTCTTCCCGCCGCGCTGGTTTCAGCTTCTGGGGATCGATGGTGACTTTCTTGCCATCGCGCTCGAGCTGGACCTTTCCGCCCTTGATCATGCGAACGATCCGATACTCGCCGCGCTTCAATCCGAGCGATCGCTCGTCGCCCCACAGCGATAGCCTGAGGCCTGGCTCATAGTGGCGGGCCTGCCTCAGATCCTCGCGCGTCCGGTCGACGTGCTCGAAGACCGTCAGGGTCCGCCCCTGCCCTTTCAGAGTGCCTTCCGCGATGAGCCCCGACTGGATAGCCGTATTGAGGTTGCCGCGCGTCTCACGGCCGCTGGTAAGCAGCATCGTACGATCGCGTTCCGCCGGCGAAAGTCCAAGCCAGTGCGCGGACGCGGTGCCGATTCGATCACCTGTTGAGACGACGTTGTTTCCAAGCACGTTCAGCGCCTCGCTCGCCCGGCCACGATTGGAGAGGGCGGCAACGGTCCGCATCTCATCGGTGCGCTGGCGCAAGTTCTGCTCCATGCGCGTCGTCGAAGCTCCGCCTGCCTGAGACAAGGCAAAGGACTTTCCGGCATCGATGCTGAGCAGCTGTTGCCGATCGCCGACCAGGACCAGCTTATCGAGCTCGAGACGGTTCGCCACGTTTGTCAGGGACGCCATCTGTTTGTTGGAGACCATCGAGGCCTCATCGACGATCACGACCTTGCCTCGCATTTCCTTGACAGCGTCGTTCAGGCTCGACCGGTCGTTCTGCGCGATCATTCGCTCGTATGGGAGGAGAAACGAAGCCAGCGTCTGCGCCTTGATGCCCGCGCCCTCCGCGAGATCGCCGACCATCTTGTTCTGGAAAGCGAGCCCAAGCACGTCCTTTCCGTAATATTTGAGCACCTCGGCCGCTGTCCCGAGCATGGTCGACTTACCCGCACCGGCGATACCTTGGACCGCGATGATCCGATCGGGTGAGGAGATGATGCTGGTTGCTGCCGCCAGCTGGCCGGCGTTAAGGTCTCGCTGCCCTGCGGCGCCGCGCAATGCTTCGGCTGCGAAGCTTGCCGACAGGAGCGGTTCAACCTTGCCCTTGCCCGCCGCGATGCTCGCCAGTATCGATCGCTCGGTGGCAAGCGATTCCGCGCTGGCGAGCATCGTCACCTCCTTGCCGGGGCGATCAGCCACGCCGGGGACAAGCTTTTCTTGGCGGATGAGCGCGCTGACGCGGCCAGCAATGTCTTCGGGCGTCACGCCCGAGTAGCCACAGTCCAGCGCAGCTTTGGTAAGCTGGTGGACCCCGAACGCCGCCTCGCGCTGTTCGAGATGACGGACGCCGCTGGCGACCGCGAGCTCCGTGCGCGCCTCGACGGACATCCCCAGTGCTGCCTTGCTGCTACTCAGCAAGGGATCTTGATTGGCAGAAAGGAACGCCCCCGCGCGGTCGATGCTCACCTGTACGCTTCCGACTATCTGCCGGGCGTGGTCCTGCCATGACCTGGGTCCAGTCAAGGCCGCCTTCGAGCCCTCGACAAAGCTCGCAGGATCGAAGCCGATGGCTTGGGCTCGCTCTTTCCATGCCGACAGGAGGGCCGCGTGTTGCGGTTCATTCACTTTGGCGTCGCGGCTGTCCTTCGTCACGGTATCCATGCCTTTCGGGGTGGTCACTCCCAACTCTGCGGCACGCTGCAGTATCTGTTCACGGCGCTGGCTGAAGGCGTCACGGACGTCCTTGGTCACCCCTGCGATCTCAAACGACCCGTGCTTGCCGACGAGTTCGACCTTGTAGCCAAGCTTTTCCACGTTCTCGCGTAGAGCGGCGTTGTAGACGGAGCCGAGCACCGTGTTGTTCTTCCATAATTGGCCATTGTGCAGCGCGCGCCATTCACCCCCTGGCATGCGTGTCAGGTTGGCAATGACGGCGTGGACGTGAGCCTGCGGATCGAGCGCCCGGCTCGTGTCATGGCCAAATAGCGCATAGACGAGATTGCCTGTTTTGACCGGAGTGTCCTTGCGATTTTCGTACGACCGCCCTTCCGCGAAATGCTTTTCGGCGAAGCGCATCGTCGATTGTACAGCCTTCATGTTCGCCTCGATCAGGCGCTTGTCGCCCCCGACCAGCCCGAGCAGCGAGACCGACTTAGGCGCCGAAAAGGTCAGATCCATGCCCAGAGCACGCTTTCCAGGCTCGCCGACCTGTGTGCCGTCGGGCAGCTTTCCGTTCAGGATGTTTTCGAAAGTCGCAGCGTCGACACGTCCGCTGAAATTGGTGAGCGGCATGTTGCCTGTGGCTCGTCCCGGGGCCGGCGTGGCGCCGGCGGCCGAAGTCTCTAGCTGGGGCAGGGACGCAAGGTCGATGTCAGCGTCCAGGTCGATAGCGATACTTGGGCGGTCCTCCGCCTGCCCGTCAGCCGCACCCGGCTGCTTCGCCTCCGCTCCTTCTCCGGTGACGTCGCCAATGCTCGCCGTTTCAGCGTCGTCGATGCTTTCCTGCGGCAACTCGGCATCAGTCGCGGGTGCAAGCTGGGTGTCGCCGTCACCTGCCTGACCGGTGTCGGTCTCTGGCAGTGCTTCGTCGACCGCCGCGCCGTCCGCCCCCAGCTCCCCGTCGACTTCGATTTCGGAGAGGGCATCGACTGGCTCGCCGCCAGAGTCTTCGTCGACCTGGGCCTCCTCAGCCGGCGCGTCGCCATCATCGACGACTGGCCCGCCGTCTTCACCGCCGCGCTCCGTCCTCCGCTCGCCGTCTTCGCCCGGTGCCAGGCCGAGCATCTCGGCGCCCGCGCCGAACCACATCGACGCCTCAGCCGACTCCTCGTTCGAGTAGTAATTGTCCTGGGCGAAGTAGTTAGCCGAACCGCTCGCGCTGCCGACTGGAGCGACCGACAGCATCAATCCATCTCCATCTCGTCGTCACTGGGAGAGGGCTGCTCCAAGCCAAAGTCAGTGTTGAGCTCGCTGCGAATGATACCCTGGCGGTGCTCCTCGCTGCGAAGCTCGGCTTTTGCCCCTTCCGATTGGGCTGCGTCGCGATCGGCTGTCCCGGATTTTCCGTCGGAGCCATTGCCGCCAGACCCCGGACCACTGGATTCGCCAGTCGTGGGGCCAGCAGCTTCTCCGATTTCACCTTTGGGAGAGTTGCCATCCGGCGTCGCTATCGCCGAACTCAGTCCGAGCGTTTTGCCAAAGCCGGCAGCAAAATCCTTCGCCGCCAATTCTGCCGAACTTAGCGTCTGAGACTTGATGGCGTCCTCGATCGCCTTTCCGTTCTTGCCTGGCGGCGCATCTTTCACGGATTTGGACGTCTTCCCACGCGCCTTACCCTTAGCAACGAACTTCTTTACTGGCGCTTTTTCAGCGACGTGTTCGCGTCCCCCAGCCTCCTCGCTCCCTTCCTCATCCGCGTCGTCTTCGATGATGGCCGAAGCGAGTGGTGTGGGTGGTTTGGGACCCGGAATCACCCCGCCTGTCCCGGATGACGTCGGAGGGTTGGACCTTGGGAGAAAGCCTGGAGCGCCCTCGGGATAATCGCGCCAAGCGAGCACGATGCGCGCCGCCGGAAAGCCGTCGGGGAACTTGATGAAGCCGTGAAGCGATGGAAGGTTGGTGATGTCATCGGGGATGACCAGCGGCGCGATTTCCTTCTTCGGCGTCAGGGTCGACGCGTCGCGCAGGTTGTTCGAGCCATAGGCATATGCTTCATCCATCTGCCGCACCTCGCGCTGCCCGATGAACTCGGCACACTGCTCGGCGGTCTTGCGGTCAGCGGTTGCGAGGATCAGCTTGGTCCGCGCCAGACTGGTCAGATTCTCCGCGCCTTCCTTGCCGTAGACCGCCTGCAGGCGCGCAAACGAGTGGAGCCCCAGCACCATGGCGCCGCCGAAGCTGCGCGCGGTCTGAAGTCCGTTCTCGATGGCGGGAAGCCGATGCAATGCGCCAAGCTCATCGAACAGAAACCAGGTGCGAAGTCTCGTTGTCCGGGGCAAGGTCATCAGTGTGTTGACGGCAATATCCAGCCAAAGGGTCAGCAGCATCTTGTAGAGTGGCATGTCGACATGCCGGGCCGTGACGAACAGGATACTTCCGGGCTTGTCGGGATTGCGGACCCAGTCGCGGATCGAGAAGCTCGGGCCGTCGGTGGGGAGGCTCGCCAGCGCTTGGGCGTTGGCGTTGAAGACCGATCTCACGGATTCAGCCAAGCGCGCCGCTTCGGTGGCGGTATAAGGTTCAGCGCTTGTTCCCTTCAGCAGCGCGCTGACGCGCTTTAGCGGAGCGTTCATGAGGTTCTCGGCGAGCGCCCGCATCGAGGTCTGATTCATGCTCTGCAGCTTGAGGCACATTTGCACGAACAGGCCGCGGGCAGCCACGACCCAGAAGGGATCGGAACTACCACCGTCGTTGGGCACGATAGCGTGGCTCGCGGCAGTGAACTCGGCTTCGGTGGTGCAGTCGGCAAACAGAGACCAGGTTGGGCAACGAGCGTCGCCCGGGTTGAGGATTACGTCGGTCTCGGGATTGTAGAAAGCCTCGACGAAAGCGCCGGTCAAGTCGAAGATGACGGCGCTGTCTTGGCGGCGGCGCATTTCGGCGACGAGCTGGCGCAGCTGGGTCGTCTTGCCCGACCCGGTTGTGCCGATCACGATCGTGTGGCTGGCCTCGAGATTATAGGGATAGGGAATGTCGGCCAACGTGTACGGATGGTGCAATCCAGCAGCCTTCCGCTCGGCGAACGGCAGAGCCTTGACGGCATCGGGATCCACTCCGGGAAAGAGCTTGGCCGCAGCCTTAGTAAACTCGCGCTCATTGTGTTCCATGATGTCGGAAATCAGAACGTTCTTCTCCACCAAAGTGGCGCCGCGCTCATGACGCTCCTGGAGTACCGAAGAGCCCCTGTTCAGAGCGAAGTTTACGAACCAACTAATCGCCGGGATTGAAATCAAAGTGGCTGACGCAAGCGAGCCAAGGATTGCCTTGATCGCCTTCGCCCACGCGAGCTGAACATCCGGGATATACGGAATGTAGCCCATGGCAGTGCGGTGGACGGTACCGTTCGATAAAACGATGTCCATGGGCTTGAACTTGTCGAAGCTCATCCACGTCCAGAGGGTTGAGCCGAGCCGCCATGAGCAGAGCTGGATCTCGTGTTCCCCCATGATGGCGGAAAGCATGATCCAGTAGATCACGACGAAGATGACAAGCCACATCAGAATCGGGGGCCGAAGGCCCGCTCGGAACATCGCAAACTGATGCCCAATCAGCTGTGACCCGCGGGTGTAGTTATCGGCATTTCTAAGCACTTTTCCGCGCGCCGAAGCGTGCTCCAAAATGATCGGTGAGCGGTCAAAACGTCGATCAGAGCCCGCCATGGAATTGCTCCAATCTCTGGGCAACCGTGGCGAGGATGGCGTCGCGCTTTTCCGGCATGTCGCGACTGACGATCAGGTCCAGCGCTATCTGCATATATTCTGTTGTCTGGGCGATACGTGATGCGCTCGCACGCGTGCGGGCGCCATCGGCGAAGAAGCGATCGAGCGCGTTGCGGATGATATCGGAGCGAGGGCGGCCTTGCTCGCGTGCTTCTTCATCGAGACGATGCACGAGGTCTCGCGAGAGACTGATGGTCGTGCGTGGATGACCAGACATGTGCCAACTCCCTTGGACGAGGAGCTGACGGGCGCTTAGGAAAGCGCCATCCATATGATTTGGTTTCGCTTGTCGGTCAAGTACCGTCGATTAGGGACTGCGTCGCGCGCACGAAATTGTGCCGCAAGAGACGGTGCTGAGTTATGCTAAACGACTGTACGTGCGGTGGAATCGGTTCGGCACACGATATCGTGCCGCGCCCGCACGAATACGAGGCAAAATAACATTTTCAGCAAGTAGTTGAAGACACTGCGCTTTAAGCGCAAAACCTTCGCGGCGTGCCGCATAGGGTGTGCGCTCCTATCCCCTATAATCGCCAGAGCTAATTGTCGTGTTCGGGATCTCTGTTCGCATCGATGTCCAGCCTTTCCGGGGAGTCCTCCCCCTCGCAGAAGTTGCATTTGATATCCGTGGTTGATCGTGC
>JANLPY010000044.1:0-2244 GCA_031367505.1 Hyphomicrobiaceae bacterium
GGGGTCCAGCGCGCGGCCGATCGGACGCTGGAGGCTATGCGCCGGCTCAAGCTATCCGATATCGGCCAGGTGCAAGAGCTCCTTCTCGAGTTTGAAGGCGAGCCGCCCGGCAGTTATTTGGTCGATCTTTTCGATCGAGTACTCCAGCATGAAGTCGAAGCCGAGAGAGGCATTATTGATGCCGCCATCGCGCTGAACGACGTCACGTCGGTCAACCATCCTCCTCCATATTTGTCAGGATCTCCGCAGCTCCAAGACGTCGTTCAACGAACTCTGGCTCAGAACAGCAAGCGGCTATGTCTGAAGATATCGGAGGAGTTTCCGGTCACGTTTGGCGATCTGATCAGAATCAAGGTGCCAACCGTGCCTGCGCCAGCGCAAGAGGACGCAGCTATCCCGAACGGCGAGGCCGCGCCTGCTGCGCCACAGACGGCCTTGGCGCCAGTACGAACAGGAGAGGTTCGCCTTGTACTCACCCCGGTGTGTGACCTCCAACGCGGTGATGCTCCCAATGTCCTCATGCTCGTCGGAGAGGTCCGCACACTTGACAGATCGGCATGGCGATATGGGCCCGACACACGCACGCCTGCAGTCCTCGTTGACGGCGAGCTTCGCTGGATTGCCTGGAAGCTAAAGCATGTCGACACCTTCGCGTGGAAAGATCTCCGAGATGGCCTCGCCGACGGTTCGGTAGAGATTATTGGCCGGCTTCGCGAAGCGCATGCGCTTGAAGTTCAGCAGCGCATGTTGTCCGGTCTGGGTCGGGTCGGCCTGGTAGCTCCTATGCCGGCCACTTTTCCTGTCGAGGTCAATATCCAGACCTTGGCGGCGAATGGCACCGCCCGCGACCTAGCGGTACCCGATCTGGCGCTCGGAGCGGTATGCTATGTGGGCCGCGATAAAGACGGAAAGCCTGTGGCACGTTTGGTAATGACCGAGGGCGCCTGCGATGGCATCGAAGAAGCACTCGCCGCTATTCCTGAGGACCTAATCGCACCGGGCGCCCGGGCGCCGGTCAAACACATGATCGAGACCGGAGAGCTCCGACGTGCGCTCGAAGCCGGGCTAGATGTGTCGAAAACCGTTGAGAAGCTGCGTAGCCCCAAAAATGGCTGGTCCAGCATTCCGGCAAAGGCCGGAACACATGAGGTGCCGCAGCTCGGTCAGGTGGCGTGGAACTTCACGCCGCCCGCAACAGCGATCTCCGGTAACGAACAGAAGAAATCGGGGGTGCTCATCAGCATCCGCGATGCGAACCCGAGTCGTGCGGTTGGCGAGGCTGCCGTGGTGGCGGAGGCGCTTGATGACGCGGCAAACGTTGATGGAGAGCTAAAGACGGCATAATTAGCTGACGTTGGGCTAGGAGAAAATATGCAGGTCCTAACGAAGACGCTCTCATCCGAAGACGCAGCCAAGATTTTAGCCACGGAAGAATCTCATTTCGTGGACTTAAGGGCACCTCGAAAAATACCATATTTGACCGCTTTCCCGACCTATAAATGGCTGTTTTCCGGGCGTCGCCAGAGAGCGAATATCAATTTTTCGAGGTGCCCTTAAAGAGCGCTCGAATCGGGCCTGGCAAACTATCGACCAGCGTATCAGCTTTCGCAAATGCTGGCGGGGGCGAGATTTTTGTAGGTGTGGATGAGGCCCAAGCTGATGGCGCGAAAGCCCGTCATTGGGCTGGGTTCGTCGATATCGAAGCTGCTAATCCGATCATTCAGGTCTTCGAACGGATGGATCCTCGCTGGACTTATTTATCTGCGGAGTTCCTTAGGGCGCCCGAGATGAATGGTCTGGTGCTGCATATAACGGTCTTTCAGACGCAGGATATCTTACTCGCTACCGATGAAAACGCCTATGTTCGACGGAGTGCCCAAAGTATTCGCCTCAATGCGGCGGGTTTAGCTCAGCTGAAATATGACAAGGGTCTGATTTCGTTCGAGGACGAACCGGTCAATGTTGAAGTCGAAGGAATTACAACGTCAGAAAAAATTCGCAAATTTCTTTTGGACGTAGTTCCGACCGTGCCTATCCGGTTAAGGCAGACACCCACTACATGTAGGGTGCGTCCAGTCGCCGGAATAGAGTTCAGCGTAGGTCGGGTATCTGCTCACCCCCCGGCCCGGTTTCCAAACCGAGTTGACGCGAAGCGCGTAGCCTTCTGCCGGTTCAGTCTGCAAGATTTTGCTTGCGCATGGACTCGCTCTTTGATTCAGAATCTCCATGGACCGTGCAACCCTT
>JANLPY010000055.1:0-7684 GCA_031367505.1 Hyphomicrobiaceae bacterium
CTTCGGGTGGGGATGGAAAGAGGCGCTGCACGTTTTGCAGGAAAATCGCACAGCCACCAGCGGAAACCTGCAACACAAATGCCGCAGAAAGGTCAACAAATTTAACCAGATCAGACGCTTGGCGCTATTTCACGGACGACATGTTCGATCTCACGATCGGGCTCGCCGTCTGCGGGACTGCGTTGATCATCAGTGCAGCTATTGAAGCGGCTCAGGCAATTCGTTCGCGTTGAGGACATGCTCAGGGCTTTGCATTGCCGTGCCGTGCCAATTGTTAATTGCCACCAAAGCATCAGTTCCGCACGACTTGGTAACGCGCTTCTCGTAACCGGACGTCGGTCAGTGAACTAGGATCAGACGGCGGCCAATGTCGCTAAGGGTCACCCGCCATCGAACTCGACGGTATCGCGTCGACCGAAAGCACTTTAATTTTTCAGACTTGACGCACAGCCGAGCCCGTCATCGGCAATGTCTGTTGGTGCACAAACTTCGATCCTGACGCCTTGTGGCTGGCCCAAGTCAGAAGGTCTGCCGCAAAGGCCGAAAGAACGCGCGCACGTCGGCGGCCAAGGCTTCCGGCTGCTCAAGGGCTGCGAAGTGACCGCCCTTGTCCATGACGGTCCATTGCCGGATATCGGTGTACGTCTGTTGTGCGATCGACCGCGGCGGCCGGCGGATTTCCCTGGGGAAGGCAGCGTACCCCGTGGGCACCGCGACGGTTGCACCATCCGGGATCGGCCAACCGCCATGCATGCGGTCGTAGTAGGGCCAGAACGACGAGCCGATGGCGCCCGTGAACCAGTACAACGCGATGTTGGCGAGCAGGCGATCACGGTTGACGGCGGTTTCGTGGTCACCATCATGGTCCGTCCAGACGTAAATTTTCTCAGCGATCCAGGCGGCAAGGCCGGCCGGTGAGTCCGTCAGACCGAACGATAGCGTCTGCGGTCGCGTGCCCTGGATCGCGCTGTAGCCGTTCTCCTCCGTCAGCCAAACCTGCATCTCCTCACCGTAACGCCGCTCCTCAGGAGTCGGATTTTCGGGCAGCGGTTGATCGGGGCGGAGCGACAGCATGTTGACATGGATGCCAACGAGCCGGTCCGGATGGCGCACCCCCAGGGCCGCACACAGATGCGCGCCCCAGTCGCCACCCTGTGCCGCGAATTTCTTGTGGCCGAGCACGCCCACCATCAAGTCGGTGAAGCAGTCTGCCATCTCGGCGATGCCGAGGCGCTTCTGGTTCGGGCGGAACGATAGGCCATAGCCCGGTAACGACGGCGCGATGACTGTGAACGCGTCGCGGGCATCGCCCCCGAATCGAGCTGGGTCGGTCAATTGCGGAATGAAATCGAGGAATTCAAACACCGAGCCGGGCCAGCCATGCATGAGCAGGAGCGGCTTGGGATCAGGGCCTTTTCCGGTCACGTGCAGATAATGCAGATCGATACCATGCAATGGGACTTTGAACTGCGGGAACGTGTTGAGGCCGGCTTCGTGCGCGCGCCAGTCAAAACTGTTGCGCCAATAGTCAATGAGTGAGCGCAGGTAGTTGACGTCGGTGCCATACGCCCAAGGTGCCCCTGGCGCTTGGTCCGGCAGGCGGGTCAAGGCCAAGCGGGCCTTGAGATCAGAAATGTCGGCGTCGGGGACATGCAGCGTGAAGGGGTGCGGGGCCATGAGCCAATATCCTTGCGGCCAAGTTTCATACTGATTAGTTGTTTGAACTTGTCTGCGGGGAGCCGGGATAGCAAGAGCCTTCCCATCGCGTGGGTGCATGGCAGCATGTGCGCTTGGCGTGGCCGAAGCATATCGCCCAGTTTATAACGCATAACACAGTTAACTGACACGGCTAATCCGTTGGTCGCAATGGTGACGCTGGCTAGCCCGGCAAGCAAGTTAGTGCAATTTGCGTCCTCTTATGACGGCGCTGCGATTAGCGTGCTTCTACGGCAAGGCGGTTCTCGGGATCATGGAACTCGCAACTCTCGCGGCCTGACATCCCATTCACGGTGATGCCTCACGTAAAACCCAATCGCAAAATCGGCGAATTTTCTGAGAGTTCTGATCGCGAGTTCGGAAGCAGAGAAAATGCATGTCTCGCTCGATACTGCGGAAGCGTCCTTCGCCAAATCTGATCAGGCTTCCAGCGTCGAGTTCGGTCTGAGCGAAGCGAAGTGACTCCAAAGCCACACCCAAGCCCTGCGCTGCCGCTGCGACGACGAGTGATCCACGGTCGAAAGACGGGCCTGCTCGCTTTCCAGCAAGACGCAGGTTGTTCAGTGCAAACCAGTCCGCCCACCGGACCGGACTGAAAGAGGACTCTAACATCACGATGCGCTCAATGTCCGCTGACTTGACCGCACGTTTGGCAGCCGCAAATTCAGGCGAGCAGAGCGCGCAAATCTCTTCCGGGCCCAGTGATCGCACCGTGATGCCCCGCAACTTCGGAGCGGTCCCGTAAGCGATGGCAACATCGATCTGCTCATTGTGCATCAAGTCGGGACGCATCAGGTCGGGGTGCTCAGCGCTCGTGGACAGTCGAATGTTGATGCTCGGTTGTTCCATGATGAAGCAGGGCAGTCGCGGACCGAGCCACTTGGCGGCAAAGCTTGGCGCACAATGAACGGACAGGTCGTGCGTTTGCGAGCGGGGGCTCAACTCTGCGCACACCTCCTGGATGGTGCCGAAGGCATGTGAGAGACCCGCAAGCAGGCGCTCGCCGTCGGGCGTCAAAATCACTTGCCGTTTGGTGCGCATGAAAAGCGCCCGCGCTAAATGCTGCTCCAGGGCGCGGACCTGGTGACTGATCGCGGACGGCGTGAGGTGAAGCTCCTCGCTGGCCCGTGCAAAGCTACCCAGTCGAGCGGCCGCCTCAAAAGCACGCAGCGCATGCAAACTAGGGATTCGTTGCAAGGAGCGACTCCGATGAATTTGATTCATCTATTGGTGAAAAGTCGTCGTTTGTCAAAATCCAACTGCCGCAGCATCCTTTGTTTCAAGTCTCCAATTCAAACCACTCTTCGAGGACCTCCATGCTGGAAGACGATCACGCTCAAGACGTCGCTCTCGTACTCACGCCCGATCGGGCCGGTCGCAAGCGCATCTCGGTCTATCAGCCCGAACAGGCGGGACTGATCTTTCCTGAGACGCTTGAATTCGCGAGCGTTGCGGAGGAGCGCACGTATCGCAAGCAGCACCTCGTCGCGGCCTGCCGAGCGTTCGCGATGCATGGTTTCGACTTTGGTTTTGCAGGGCACCTTACGGTGCGCGATCCCGAGCGTCCGGAACTGTACTGGACGAACCCGATGTGCGTGCACTTTTCCCACGTCAGGATGTCGAACCTGATTCTTGCGGACCACAAGGGCGATGTCGTCGAAGGTAAGTACGCCATCAACCGCGCTGGCTTTGTGCTCCATGCGGCCGTGCATGAGGAGTATCCCGATGTGATGGCCATGTGCCACGCACACACGGTTTACGGAACGGCCTGGTGCGCAACCGGCCGGCCTCTTGACATGATCAGCCAGGACGCCGCCGCATTCTACAACAGTCACGCGGTGATCGGAGCCTCGGCCGGAGCGGTGGCGGTTGAAAAAGAAAGCGGCTGGACGGTGGCCAAGGAAATCGGCAGGAACCGGGGCGTCCTGCATCAGAACCACGGCCTGCTGACCACAAGTCAGCACAGCATCGACGATGCCGCGTTCTGGTTCATCGCGCTCGAACGAGCTTGTCAGCAGCAGCTTCTTATCGAGGCAACCGGCATTAAGCCACAGGTGTTGTCACAGCGAACCGCTCAGTACAGCCGCGAGCATGTCGGCAGCGATTACATCGGTTGGCTACATTTCCAAACACTCTACAGCCACATCGCGGCAACCCAGCCGGATATGTTCGCCTGATGAGTTGATCGAGGCCGACGGCAAGAACATGGAAAATATCGACGGTTCGAGCGGGCGCATCGGCCGCGCATTGGGCGCAGCAGCCGGACGTCAGTCACCGTTGTCACCTTGCTTGCTCGCTATTCGCAATCCTCGATCAATACTTGCGTCCGACGCAGATCTCGGCACCCGCAGGGCCAATCTCTTCGCAGTGAAGATCGTCGGCGGGCACGAAGAAAACGTCCCCGCGCTGAAAGGCGACGGCCACATTGGCTTGGATGACGGTAAAGACACCATCGAGCACCAAACCTTTGACCGCGAAATGATGGCCATGCTCGCCGTTCGCCGGGCGGGGCGGCAACGACTTTGTCTCAATCTCGACGTATCCATCGGCCGCCAGTGCGGCTTCGAAATCCGGTTTGGTGATCATTAATGTGTTGGCTCCAGACTGATTTAACTGACTATAGCGCAGTTTATCGTTCGCGTCGGAGCGCTGAAGAGAAATTAGGTCGCGACCTTTGCATCCGATAATCCTGTCGACCACCATGGGCGTGCAATGCAGTGAAACAGTCAACTGGTGCCTTCGCAATGCCCAATCTGTTCTCCCCGTTCACGCTCAAAGGCGTGACCTTGCGCAACCGCATCGCGATGTCACCGATGACCATGTATCGCTCGGTTGATGGAAAAATGTCGGACTTCCACATCATGTTGTTGGGATCGAGGGCCGCCGGCGGCTTTGGTCTCATATTTCCAGAGCAAATTGCGATCCAGGCCGATGGCCGCACCAGCACGGGATGTGCCGGCATCTGGGACGATACGCAAAAGGAGAGCCTGATTAGAGTCGTTCGCATCATTAAGGATATGGGCGCCGTTCCGGCCATCCAGCTCGGCCATACGGGCCGTCGCGGGAGCGAGAAGAAGCCGTGGCATGGCAAGACCCAGCTGCCCGCCAGCGATCCAGACGGCTGGCAGGTGCGCGGCCCTTCACCGATCCCACATGGGCGCCGTTATACGCTGCCCGTTCAGGAGCTCAGTATCGCTGAAATCAAAGAGATCCACCAAGCTTTCGCCGACGCAGCACGCCGCGCGGCTGACTGCGGCTTCGAGTGGCTGGAGATGCATTTCGCACACGGCTATCTCGGCGCCAGCTTCTTCTCGCCACTCGGCAACCAACGGGCGGACGCCTATGGCGGCAGTCGCGAGAAGCGACTGCGATTCCATCGGGAGGCACTGGATGCAGTGCGCGCCGTGTGGCCAGCACATCTGCCACTGACCATGCGACTTGGCTCAGACGACTTCAACGAGCACGGCATCCAGTTCGACGATGCCGTCTGGGCGATTGCACAGCTAAAACAGCACGGTCTCGATTTTGCCGACGTCAGCCTCGGCATGAACACCGATGATATGAAGGACGTTCCCTTCGATCAAGTCGGCTTCATGGTGGACCGTGCTGCCCGCGTGCGCCAGGAGGTCGGTCTGCCCGTCGGGGTCAGCTGGAACCTCGGTATCCCCGTAGTCGCGGATAGAATTGTGCGAGAGGAACTCGTGGACATCGTGTTCCTCGGACGTCCCGCTCTTGCCAATCCGCACTGGCCAGTCTGGGCCGCCCGTGAACTGGCTCACCCCGATCCCTTTTCGTTGATCCCAGAAGACTGGGCTTGGTGGATCCGAAGCCGGCCTGGACCCGAGGGCTCCCTCGGCTGGCCGCCAGTGCAACGTGAGCCAGATGGCACATGAAGTAACCAACAGCGTCGGGCATTGCTTGCTGTATCGGCGCTGCAATTCGGCCGACACGGGCTCTCTTGTTGAGCTGAGCGACACAGGCACCAAACGATCACAGATTGCTTTCAGCTTTCACAGTTAGTTACCGGGACCGCGCACTTGAGGAACATTATTGCCTAGGGGCAGAACCGTCAGCGAGTAACCAATTCGGAGAACATATTCTCTCTCTACTACCCTCTGAATTAAAGCGACTGGCACTAAGGAATAGCATGAGCTTCCAATCGCCGGATGTACCGGTTTCGGTTTCGCCGGGGATATTCTCGATCGTTCCACCTAGAGCATGTTCGTTCCTTATTGAATCGGGAGGGATTCCCATCCGAGGCGAACAGTGATTGAACCATCCGCCGCGCCCGATCGCCGACCGCACCGGCATCGATCGCCATAACCGCCACACCCGTTGCCCGCGGCTCAGTTCAATCCGGTTTCTACGAGGTCGCGCACCGTCAGCGGCCACCCTCAACCGCATCCCGAGCGACCTCGCAGAAACCTTCAGATTCAAGCTTCGGGCTGGAGTGGAGGCCAGCCCGCATGGCACGAGCCTATTCCCTCGATCTTCGCGATCGTGTTGTTGCCGCCGTCGAAAACGGCATCCCTTGCAGGGCAATGGCCGCTACCTTCGGGATCAGCCCGGCCAGCGTCGTGAAGTGGTCGCAACGGTATCGCGTGAGCGGAAGTGCTGCGGCGAAGCCAATGGGCGGCAAGCGTCCGTTCGCTCTTGCCGACGAGCGAGACTGGTTGCTCGGCCGGATCGCCGAAAAGCCCGATATCACGTTGCGGGCGCTCGTGGCCGAACTGGCCGACCGCGGCATCACGGTCAGCCTCTATGCCGTCTGGCACTTCCTCGACAAGGAAGGCATCAGTTTCAAAAAAAAGCGTGCACGCCAGCGAGCAGGATAGGCCCGACGTGGCGCGTCGCCGGGAGCGCTGGCGTCGTCACCAGCACAAGATCGACCCGTCACGCCTGGTTTTCATCGACGAGACGTGGGCAAAGACAAACATGACGCGCACGCATGGTCGATCGGCACGCGGCACCCGCCTGCTGGCGAAGGTTCCGCATGGCCATTGGCAGACGCTGACGTTCCTCGCTGCTTTGCGGCACGATAGGATCACCGCGCCGTGCGTGTTCGATGGCCCGATCAACGGAGACAGTTTCCGCGCCTACGTCGAGCAGATCCCGGTGCCGACCCTCAGGCCCGGCGATGTCGTCGTGCTCGACAACCTCGGTAGCCACAAAGGCCAAGCCGTGCGTGCGGCGATCCGAGCGGCGGGCGCGCACCTGCTATTCCTGCCGCCCTACTCGCCCGATCTCAACCCGATCGAGCAAGTGTTCTCGGAACTCAAGACGCTGCTGCGCAAAGCCGCGGAGCGCACCGTCGAAGCAACGTGGCAGCGCATCGGCAGCCTCCTCGGCCACTTCGCCTCGGCGGAATGCGCCAACTACTTCAGGAACGCAGGATACGGTTCAACTTAAGGCGAACATGGTCTAGGCCAGGAGAAGTTCGAATAGCTCTCGTAATGGTGGTTTCTGATTACTCCCAATCACGAGGAGCGCAGTCATTGCCGGGGGCCAAGCACGACGCGGAACGAATTGGCTCTGCGCTCCGGCGAGCCGGCTTCGTAACCGAAATGGCGCTTGATCTCGGCTTGCACGCGATGAGGGAGAAATTGGCAGATTTCCGAAATCGCTCAGTGCGGACGGACGCGGCGATAATCTATACGACTGGGCACGGAGTGCAAGTTGATGGAACCGTGTTTCTAATTCCCGGCGACTATCCAATCGGACAGTGCAATGGAGCCTTGGCAGAGCGAGCATTGCCCTTGCCGGAGATCGCTCTTTCACTCGCTGCGAAGCAGATGAACCTAGTCTTTTACGGTGGCTGCCGAGACAATCCGTTCGGCCCATGACGGTCGTTTGGCGAACCACAGTTGAGGGTTGGCCTATATCCCAGGGACATACCTATCCCCTTATCTCCGGCTGACGATCAGGACAGAGGCCTGAGCCGGCGGTACGGCACGGTGTTGTCGACGAT
>JANLPY010000066.1:0-4656 GCA_031367505.1 Hyphomicrobiaceae bacterium
CTCGGCCTTGGCCATGGCAATCAGCTCGGCAACCGTGGTCGCCTTGAAGCTTGGATGCACGACCAGCAAGTTCGACATCTTGACGCCCATCGTCACGGGCGCCAGATCCGTGATCGGATCGTAGGGCAGGTTCTTGTAGAGGGCCGGCGCCGACGACAGCCCGCCGGGCGCGGCGATCAACAGCGTGTAGCCGTCCTTCGGCGATTTCGCGACATAGTCGGTGCCGATGGTGCCGGCAGCTCCCGCCTTGTTCTCGACGATGACCGGTTGGCCAAGCCGCTGCTGCAGATAGGGGGCAACCGTGCGTGCCACCGCATCGACGCCACCGCCGGGCGGAAACGACGAAATGATCCGCACTGGCCGGTTCGGATAATCCTGGGCCAAGGCCGCGCCTGAAAACGCTCCCAGCACAAGAACCGCAGCGGCAATCAGCCAATTGCGCATCGATCGTCCCCCCCATCCGCCCCGATACCTTCGGCAATCTCATCGATTGGCGGGATTGGACCACAAGACGGCGCGGCTGTCGAAGGCCATTGCGTGGCGCCGATGCCGTCAGGGTCGCGGATCAGAGTGACGATGTGCGGAGGTTGGCCTTCGACGGAATGGCGGCTTTCGGCGCGCTCCCGTTGCGGCAGACGGAGGCGATGGCGTGATGGGGCAATTGCATCCGTGGTCGTGAGATTGCGGCGGGGCTTGCTGCTCGCCGACTCCTGGGTACCATAGCTGCCAGCCGGGAAGTCAGCAGAACGGTCGAGGCTGACCCGTAAGAGAACAAGGCGAGAGCTGAGTTTGCCAACGACGGATGGTCTGGTTTCGGCTGAAGCGGACTCTGTTGAGAAGCCCAAGGTCCACATCGGCCAGCCAAATCATATCTGCTCGAATATGACGAGGCTCTGGGGTGTTGGTGGAATAGGCTTTGCGATCACTTTTCCAAATCCTGCCGCCCGGCCCATATGCTCAAACTCGCGGGCCGTGTATGCGTCTCCCTGCGGTGTCGAGCCGAGCATCTGAAACGCAAACATGACCGGGAAACGTGGAGACACGCGATCCTCGTTTGGCACGAACTCGACGGCCACAACGCGCCCTCCGGAGGCAAGGCTCTGGCGCGCCTTTCGAAGAAGGATGACAACGGCGTCACGATCGAGTTGGTGGAAGAAATTGGCTAACAACACGAGATCGAAGCCGGTGCCCCATTCAGTGTCGAATGCGCTTCCCGCCATCGTGTGATAACGTGCCGACACCCCTGCCGCCTCGGCGTTCTCTCGTGCGACGGCAAGAACGGACTGCCAGTCGACTGCCGTGACTTGCGCGTCCGCGACGGCTCGAGCTATCGCGATACCGAACATCTCGTGGCCGGCGGCGACATCCAACACCTTTCTCGGAGAAGATGCCGCAAGCTCGGTCGCGATTTTTGTTGCGATGGGACCCCTGGAAGGCCCCATGGCCCGAGCAAACTTCACCCAGATCGGATGGTCGGGCGCGTTGTTTGCCAATCCAATGGAGCCTCCGTTTCTGACATACGCGGCGGGATCGCTCAGAAAGAGGTCAATCATCTCAGGCGCAGCGAGATACTCAACAACGCTGCCCATCCATGACGGGGCGGTGCGATCCAAGAACGCGGCCGACGATGGCGTTAGCAGAAATTGGTCTCCCTGCTTTTCGAGATGACCGCGGACGGTGAGATAATCGCAAAGAATACGGATGCCTCGAACCGCTGCACCAGTGCTTACCGCGAGCCCTTCGGCTGTGGCGTTTCCCTTGGAGATCTCCGAAAATAAGTCGAGTTCAAGCGCAGCTTTGATAGCTGCGGTTTGTTGATAGGCGAGCACCGAATCCATGAACAGATCAGGCGAGATGTCGGCCATAGTCGCTCCCCTCGCACTGTCGATCGTGTGGATTGATTGTCAGCTATCCTAAAGATGATTTACCGTTCGGCAAGCTCCCGACTGCCCGGTCGGCCACGCCCGCTTGTGTGCAGGTTTCTCGGATGCCGGCCCGCGATACCGTCGCCACGCGCTGTAGGCCGGCGTCGGAGAAGCGCCAAGGCACGAAGTCGCGGGCGGTGGGGCGTGGTGGTGCAACGCGCTCTATGGGGATTGAGGCCGGGCGCCTTTCGATACGCCAATGCGGGCGAGGTTGGTGCCGACCGTGCGGCGCAGGTCGTGAACGGTGGCGTTCGGAATGCCGAGTTCCTTCATCAGGCGGGTCATTGCGCGCGTGACGGCATTCGGGTCGATGGCGCGATCATCAGCACCTCGCCCCGGAAACACGAACGCGGTTTGGCTATCGGCGACCGCCGCTGAAAACAACTCGACGGCAAGTAACGTCAGCGGCACGCGATGCATCACCCCGTTCTTGGCGCGAACCCCAGCAATCGTCCAGGCTGGATCTGCGCCGGTGAGGTCGAGTTCGGTCTTGGGTGCTTCGGCGATTTCACTGCGCCGCTGACCAGTTGCGAGCGCGAGCCGTAGCACGCGCTCCATGCGCATCCCGAGGGGACCACCGGCCAGGCCATGCCAGAATGCTTTGATTTCGGCCTCCGTCAGGATGCGCTCGCGCGGCACCTCGACACCGCGCTTCGGAACGTCGGGGAACGCTCGAGCCGACCTTCGTTCACCGCCCAATTGAAAACCGCTCCAATAAGTGTCTGCGCCCGGTTTGCCTGGATGCCGGAGGCAGCCTTGGCGATATCATCGAGGGCGGCAACAACATCGCCACGTTTGATATTGGCGGCTGCCTGGCGCCCCAACCTTTCATGGACGTGGCGCCAATACATCTCTTGGTCGTGCTTCCAGAACTTTTTCTTCACTTTCGCATGCCGTTCCAACCAGTCGCCGAACAGCGCCTCGAATGAACTGCCCGCCGGCGCTGCTTTCTCGGCATGCGGGTCTCGCCCCTCGATCTGGATGGCGGAAAGCACGTCGCGCGCCCTATCGAGTGCCGAGCCGAGCTTGATCATGCTGGCATCACCAATGGTGAAGGTGCGGGCCTTGCCTTGCCGCCCACCCGGTGTCCGGAAGCGCACGCGCCAAGTCTACTAGCCGGTCGGCATGACCTCCAGGACAAGCCCGGTGACGACCTCGGACCGATAGACTGTCCGCTCTCCTGCTTGGGGTTTCAGGCTATCAATGGCGCGCTGATCGTGGGGCAGTATCGGCATGCTAAAACTGATAGCATGATTTGCGCCGTTACACACCGGTTACACACGGCGACGTCGGATCCAGCACGACAGTGTCGATTGCTGTCGTAGTCAATTTCGAAGTATCGCACTGATTTAACGATAAAAACTACGTCAGCTCACGCCATCGATACGCACCGGGCGTCATTGCTAACTAGCCTGGGGGACTGGGGGTCGGAGGTTCGAATCCTCTCGCTCCGACCAACAAAATCAAAGACTTAGCCGAAATCTACCTTTCTTCAAAATTGCCTGGGGTTCCCGTGGGGTTCCGGGACGACCTGCACCACAAAAATCCGCTTTGGCTCTCCCTGCTCGGAAAATTCGGCGCTCTGTCGCCAATCCGGTTGCGCCGCCCCGCAAGATGGCGATCAGCCCTGATCAGAGCGGCGCCGCCATGAACCGGACCATCCAAAAATAGCAGCGGCATTGTCGCATCACCTAAGACCTTTCAGTCTCATAACCTGAAGGTCGTTTGTTCAAATCCAGCCCCCGAAACCAACATAAACTACTGAAAAACCTGAATAAATAAATAAACATACAGCCTCGACGATCAAACAGTCCGGGGCAAAAGGTACGCCAAAGGTACGCAAGAGGGCTGGGCCTCTTCGGCCTGTCTTGGCCGCCGGTGGACCGGCACGCGAGACTTTTCGGCCACATCTGGTTGGATGTCCCACCGCGACCGCTTCGTGGTGAGATTCCGCGATCGCCTCATCCATCCCCATGCCGGGCATCCCTGCCCTTGAAAGCCTGCCATTCCAGCACGTACGGCCAAGGTGCCGATGCCCCGTACCGACACCAGGCCAACGATCCCCTCGCAAGGTCGGCAATTAGCGTCGGTTGCCGCTGGCCGATGTCCTCGAATATAAGGATCGCACCCGCGCCAACCGGCTCGAAGCGTTGCGTGAGTTGACCGCGCTCGATCAGGAGCTTGGGCTGCGGTGAGTTCGACCGCATTCCTCACGCGGCAGTCCTCTATCCATCGACAGTTCGCAGCGTGCTCATGTTCCGGGCCGCCTTCGGCACGTTCCGGCCGTTGTGGCAGACGACGTGCACCGCGAGTGGATGGCGGCACTGGACCGTGACCGGCCGGACCTCGACACGAACCGCATCGCACGCACGCGGGCGCTGATGGAGGCGCACGTGCCCGGTGCCACGGTCACGGGCTACCAAGGGCGCATCGCTGAGTTGGGCTTGCCCGATGCCAGCGATCGCCATGTGCTGGCGGCCACCCAAAGAATCGCCGCCGCTCCTCTTTTCCTCGAAGACCCTGTCGCAGCCGTGGCGCTTCAGCCCATCGAACTGGATGTCCAGGCTCTGCCCGATCGTCGAGACGCGAGCAATCGCGGTAGGGACGGAGATTGCTCTCCGCCCACCGGGTCACCGGGAGCGGCAAGGCCGCCCCCGGTTCCCACAGAACGTGGCGTGCGGATTTCCCGCACCACGCTCTTCGGCAGTTGGTTCACAGCACGGCGTGCGCT
>JANLPY010000072.1:0-16225 GCA_031367505.1 Hyphomicrobiaceae bacterium
TCACCACCACGGCTTTTGACCGCAGCAGCTTGCAGTGGCTTGGGATCAGCACCTGATTGCCGAACCCGAAGGGTCCTCCTTCATCTCTCGTACAGTTGCGCGCAACCGTTTGGACCGGCTACGCTCGTGACACACGACCCAGAGCAGCGTCGGCGAGCGCGTGGGTCCGCCACGCCAGCGACGCGTCGCCGGCACGCAGATGGCGATTTGACTTTCAAGTCGGAGCAGGGAACTTTGGTTTGGGCGTACCTTCTTTTGGCGCCGGCAGCAGATGCGGCAACGTCTGGTCCGCGCGAAGTGTCTGAAGATAGGCAACGATATCGCCAATCTCGTCACGCGAAAGATTGATGTTGGGCATCGGCGGATGTGGCGCCATCAGCACACCAACGATGTGCATGCCAGTTTGACCTGGCTTGTTGGCTATTCCGCGAAATGTTGGAATCCCAGCAGGCACAGCGCTTCTCGTCGTGTCGTCCGACAAATGACAGTTCGTGCACAGCCGATCTGCTAGAGTCGCACCCTTGTCTGATGCCCCGGCGACGATGTCTTGAGCAAACGTCGAACCAGCGATCAAGCAAGACAATACGAATGCACACTTGGCGATGATCGCAGCGCGGCCGAACTGAAACCGCTTCGCGTGCCACATTTGTCTTGTCCTTTGATCAGCAACGCCGTTGCACGATTGCGCATCAAGCCGAAGCGTTGGGATATTGCTCGCGTTGCACCATCGCAAACTTCGCTCTGCGGAGAATTGCGATGTATCAATCCAGCAGTTGCGCCGAGAAATTGCGCCGCCGAAATGCGCTAACTCTGCCCCATGTCACGCATCGAGGGCTCGGCGTAACGCCCGGGCCAACGCTGCACGGCTGTAGGGCTTGCGCAGGATATCGATGTTAAGGCTCGAGGTGTCTTCAGTGCGCAAGACCTGGCCTGGATAACCAGATGCCAGCAGCACTTTCTGCGCGGGTGCATGGATCTGCACCCAGCGAGCCACGTCAAAACCCGACATTCCGCCGGCCATCACGACGTCACTAAACACAATATCAACCGCCTGTCCGCTCTTGAGGACATCGAGCGCGGCAGGCCCGCTTGACGTTTCTATGACGCTGTAGCCGAGCGCCTCCAATTGAAGCCGCGTCACTTCGCGGACCTCCGGATTGTCCTCGACCAGCAGCACGCGCTCGCCGGCGGACAACGGCAGAGTGTCGCTCTTGCGATCGCTGCCGGCGTCGCCTTGGCGCCACTGGGCACGCGGTAAGTATACGTTCACGGTCGTGCCACGGCCGGCCTCGCTGTAGATCGTTAGTCCGCCGTTTACCTGTTGTACGAAACCATAGATGGTGCTCAACCCGAGCCCGGTGCCCTTGCCCGGTTCCTTGGTCGTGAAAAACGGCTCAAAGACTTTCTGCAAGACTGCAGGGTCCATTCCCATGCCTGTATCGGATACTGATAGGCGGACATAGTCGCCGGCTGCGAGTTTGTTCTCAGCACCGATCTCATTGGCCATTATCGCGACATTCGCGGTCTCGATGATTAGCTTGCCGCCATTGGGCATCGCATCGCGTGAGTTGATTGCAAGATTCAAGATCGCATTCTCGATTTCACTTGGGTCTGCCATTACGGTCCACGGCTGGCGCTCGAGAACCGTTGTCAACGTAATCGGCTCGCCCAGCGTTCGTTCTAGCAGCTCTGCCATATCGATCACCTGCTCGTTCAGATTGAGTGCGGTCGCCTCGAAGCGCCGGCGCCCCGCGAACGTCAGGAGCCGGCCGGTCAGCCTGGCCCCCATCTCGGCTGCGTCCTGCGCACGCTTCAATAGAACCCGCTCCTTGTCTGGCTTGAGCCGCATCGCAAGCAGTTCCAGGTTGCCCGTGATCACGGTCAGCAGATTGTTGAAGTCGTGCGCGATGCCACCGGTCAGCTGGCCGAATGCCTCCATGCGTTGGGTCTGAACCAATTGTGCCTGCGACTCTTCACGTCGACGCATTTCAAGACGTAACTCACGCGTACCGGCATCGATCTTCTCTTGAAGCACGCCTTGAATTTCCTTGCGGTCCGTAATGTCGAGGACCGCGCCGATGGTGCGAACCGGATTTCCGTCACTAAACGAAGTGTGCGATCTGACGCTGAGCCAACGCCGCGTCCCATCGGCCAGCACCATCGGATGTTCCACCGACAATGCTCCGTTGCCGGATGGATCACGCGCTTGCGCCATCGCATCGCTCACCGCTTGACGGTCCTCATCGGGGATCAACGCCAGATATGTGGATGGTTCGACCAGTTGGCCGTCAGGAACTCCACACATTTCCCGCAACTTAGCGGACCAGACGAGCCCACCGGCGACATGATCTAGCTCGAAGGTGCCGATCTGCCCGACGGCCAGGGCAATCTCCAACACCTTCTTGCTTTGCTGCAGCTGCTGGGCCGCCTCACGCCGTTCGGTGACGTCACGAAGGACGGCCGTGTAGATACGGCTGCCGCCAACATCGATTTTGGAGATGGACGCCTCGGCAAAGAATGTTTCGCCGTTCTTGCGGCGTCCGAGTATTTCTCCACGCTCACCCATCCGCCGCGCGCTGACGCCAGCCATCCCGAACGACCGGATGTGATCGCCGTGCGACACGCGAAACTGCTCGGGCAACAGCATCGACAACGGTTGCCCCATCGCCTCGTCGCGGGTGTAGCCGAATATCGTTTCGGCGCCGTCATTGAACAGCGTGATGCGCTGCTGCTCATCGAGCGAGATGATTGCATCGGCTGCGATCGCAACAATGCCGGAGAGACGCGCGACCGTCTGACGGAGCGCCAACTGCCCTTCTACCGCGCGTTGATAACGGGCCTCAAGTTCATCTCGATCGTCGACAACCATATTACGCCGTCCAAACATTAGACCAGTTGGTGTCAGACCGTCGTATACCATGCGCACCGAGATGCTGCGACCGGACTGAGTGGTTACTATAGGAATACGCAAATGATCGTTGAATTAGTTGTCGCACGGCTGGGGACGCCTTAGACTTACCGGCTTCCGATCCAGGCCACGAACCAGGAACTGTCGATGGCGAATGAAACGCCGAACTCGGCGCAGCGCAATGCGCGTAGCTACCTTCTGCCCGTCGAAGACACCGACTTCCTGCTTCGCGATGAGATGCGGGCGATCCGCTTCGCGCTCGAGTACGGTAAAGCCGAATTGCTTCTGCGTGACTGGGGCGTACGTTCGACCGTGGTCGTGTTCGGGGGCGCGCGTGTGCCCTCACCCGAACAAGCTGAAAGCCTACTCAAGAACGCGCGCGGTCGCGAAGCTGTGGCAATCGCCAAGAAGCGCGCGGCGTCCGCAGTCTGGTACGATCAAGCAAGGCTGTTTGGAAAGATTGTATCGCAGCGTGGTGGCGCCCTCGTGAGCAACGATGGCCCGCGCGACAATGTTATCGCGACCGGCGGCGGACCCGGCATAATGGAAGCGGCCAACCGGGGAGCCACGGATGCCGGCGCGCCAAGCATCGGGTTCAACATCACGTTGCCGCACGAGCAGGAACCCAATGCGTATTCCACGCCCGACCTCACCTTCCGCTTCCATTATTTCGCGATGCGCAAGATGCATTTGGCCATGCGTGCCAACGCGCTCGCCGTCTTTCCCGGTGGCTTCGGCACCATGGATGAACTCTTCGAACTCCTGACACTTCAGCAAACCGGCAAGGCACCGCCGATGCCGATAATCCTGTTCGGCAGCGCCTATTGGAACAAAATCATCAATTTTAAAGCGCTCGTCGAATTCGGCATGCTCAGCGCCCGAGATCTCGAACTCCTTGAGTTCGTCGATGATGCCGAGGCGGCCTGGACCGCCATGCTGCGCCGTGGTCTCAAGGCCCATACCCCGCCAGGGCTCGCGCCGGAACGCGCATGATGCCGTCGAGTACCCTTACCGCGGCTCCTTCAGACTTATGATGTAGGCGATGACGTCATCTCGATCGCTCGTCGCGATCATCAGGTTAGGCATTGTCGGATGCGGTGTCTGCAGCCAGACGAGAATGGCGGTCGCCGTCATGCCGGGGGTATTGGCGATGGTTTTAAAGGTTGCGAGCCCGGGCCGCGGCGACGTCATCTGCGACGACAGCACTGCGTGGCATTCGGCACAGGTCTTTTCAGCGTAGGCCAAGCCTCGTTTCGCATCACCGGCAGATTGCGCCACGACCGGCCCGGCCGCGACGAGGGCCAATCCGGCCGCAGCGGTCCAAATCGAACATGCACGACGACACCACATTCGCGGTCTCCATCCTTGCGAGAAAACTTTGAACGATGCGATTACATCTTGCTTGGCGCTCACCGGCAGACCAATACGGGGATGGTGCTTTGCGTGACGACACTGTTTGTTTGACTACCCAAAAAGAGCCGTTTCAAGCCACGGCGCCCGTGCGATGCCATCACGATCAGGTCGCAACCCTGCTTGGTCGCGGTATCGACAATACCTTCTGCCGGAAACTGATCTTTTGCGTGTACCGTGTCGCAGCTGACGCCCTTCGCCTTGGCGGCACTCGCGGCGGCGGCAAGAACTTCGTTAGCATTGGCCGTGATCGCGCGCTCATAGTCCTCGATCGGAAACGCGATGGCCGCCTCGCCTGAGACCATGGAGGTCCAGGGCTCACTCACCATCACGATGGTCGCTTTGGCGTCGAGCGATTTGGCCAGACCAAGCCCCTGGGCAACGGCCTTGCCGGCCAGTTCTGATCCGTCCGTGGCAATCAGCAGATGCTTGTACATGTGTGATCTCCTTAGGCTTCAAAATTGCACGCGCGAGGTACGCCAGATGGCCTTCTACTCGCTCACTTTTGGCACTTCCGAAGGACTAAGGCGTTGACGAGGGTCAATACGAAGCAGCGGTTGCTTCGGGCCACGTTGGCGTTGCCGTGCAGCAAACGCAAAAAACGGCCGTCGCGTAATCGCGATAAAGGTGCGGGCTTGTGTCCGGGGTGTGCCGATGCTTTTTGCTCGACGTTCCGGGGCAACCCCAATCCAAGCATCACGCCGCCGGGAAGTGGCAGCACCGCGAACGGCGGCCCCATACCCGGGGTCCGCAGTTTGAGCGGTTGGCGCGCCGGACAGGAGGACGACAACTCAGACAAATGAATAAGTTAGCAGTCCCGACCTGAACGGTTGATCTCTATGTGTTCTCGATGTTTTCCAAAATTTTCCCAAACCAAACAGCCTCCGGGGAAGTTGGGCCGGTTCACCCCACGAGTGTGGGGGAACCGGCAGATTACGCAGGACGGCTTGGGCGTATAGGGGTCGACCCCCAAGAGTGTCGGCGAGCCCCTTCTCCGGTCCCGTCACCTGCCATTTACCCGTCAGCTCTGCCAAGCGCTGGCCGATTCCTCGGATGCCCGCACCATCCAGGCGAGATAATCCTCGCCCACCCCGGCGGAGAAAAGCACTCGCAAGCGTACATGCGGGCAACATTTCACCGTCTGCTTCGAATGGCGGCGCAACGGGCAAACGATGGGCTCGATCTCCACAACCAAACGCATCCGTACCTATCTGCAGGGCAGGCCGCGATGATGGAATGATGATGAACGACAACACCGCCAACGGCCGGAACGAGCACGCACAGACACCCCAGCAGCCGCTCTGAGCGTGCCTTCCGGACGCTGCAGGACCGGTCGCCGAAAGTGCGGCGGTTGGCCGGCATTACGACAGCCGAGGCGGCGAATGCGTGGCGGCGCACGTACGCTAGAGGCCGCGCGGCGCTGTCAGAGTTTTTTGAGTGCCTCAGGAAAGCCGGCCAATGGCAATTGAACCTTCACGTTGTCTTTGGCAAGATTCTGAAACGCCACCGTCAGAACGCCGCCCTTGCGCATCGCCGCGAGTACCTTGTCCGGGATCGGCATGTTCGCGTAGCAACCGCGTTGGTCACAGCTTTCGATAATCAGTGCTTGCGCGGGGTCCGCATGAACCTGCGCGCTTGTTCCCGCCGGCAAGAAAATGCCGTGAGGCAGCAATAGCGACATGACGTAACCGGCCGTTCCGCTGAGCTTGGAGACTGAAACCGCGACGAGCAATTGGCGCGTCTGCGCGACGATAATGGACTGCGTGGCCTTGCAAACAAGCCCTTCAGCAGCGCTGGCGCAGTTTACTGTCCAACCTTGCGCGGGCATTTCAATGTTTTTCGGTTCCGCAGTCTCGCTCTTTTTATCGACCTGTGCCTGCGCCGCAAGTGACGTCAGGAGCAGCAGGACGCCACAGGCTATAGCGGTTCGTTTCACGTCTAGCTCCGCCGGTTATTGTTTTTGGCTGTTGCAGTTTTAAGCATGCCTTGGCAGGCAGCGATGGAAAATAACAGCGGCAATGCCGACGCCGAGACGGTATCAACCGGAAGCGGAAACCCGGCTTGCAGGTTCCCGCTTCCGGCCCCCGCTCCTTACCTCGCCCAAGGTAAGGTGCTCAGTTGGTGGCCGCATCGTTGAGACAACGCGTGCGATAGTCTCAGAACTTGACCCCGAGATTTATCTGGCCACCGTAGCTGTTTGAACTCTGGCTGGTTGTGCCAAATCCCGACACACCGAGTTGCACGCCATCGGCAAGTTTGCCGGTAAGGCCGGCCTCGAGCGATCCGACGACACCGCCAACTGAACCAGTCTGCGTCGTGCCAAACGCCGTCACGGAGCTATCGAGATCCGATTTCTTGACACCGCCCCGTACAAAGGCCTGCAGCTTCGGCGTAAGCGCTTGGTGGAGACCAATGCTTGCACCGTAAGTCCGAATGTCATCCTTCGTATCGGACACCGAGATCCCGACGCTGTCGGTAAATCCGTCGCCCTTGTGGTTATTATAGCTTGCGAAACTGCGCAGATCGAGCGCCGTCGAGAAGCCTAGCTTCACCAGATAGCCGAGCGACGCAGAGGCGATTACGCTGCGGTCATTGGTTTCGGCGGTCGAGCCATAGATCGCATTTGCCAGCTTGGTATCGGCAAAACTGACCGCGCCCAACATCGAAGCATAAATGCCCATGCTGCTCGTGGCGCGAACATAGCCGCCGATGCCGGTATTGTCGCTGTTGCTCGTCCCGGTCGTCCACGCAGTTCGCGAGTTGCCGCCAAAGGCGAAGACACCAACTCCGAGCCTGTTGCAGCCTAACCCAACCTGCTCGCCGAGATCCGCTTCGACGCCGCCAGCCAACGACCCGCTTTGCCCGGACCCGCCACCACTAAACGTCGCGCGCTCGCCTTCGACTTGCCCCCACGCATGAATGTAGCGTTTTTCCTGGCAAAACGTCGTGCGCTCGCCGTTGCCGACATGAAAACCGCTATTGGACGCCAGCACACTCGAGGCGGCCATGTCGGTGATGCTACCTAAGACACCACCACCCGTTGGACCGCCGCCGAAGCCAACGCCACCAACTCCGGTACTGCCGCCGGCGACACTTGCGATCGCCGAACCCGATGTTGAACCGCCTGAACCGCCCGATCCAACCGCGCCACCGAAGCCACCAAGGGCCGCCGTGGAAATATTTGGTGCCCACTGCAAATAAACGCCGCCCTTGCCGTCATCAACCAGGTAATAGGCTGTCTTACCTGCAGTCGGATTACCGGCGCCGAACGTATAGTTGCTGGAAGAAACAATCGTCGCGCCAGCAGTTGGAGCGACCAAATTGACACCCGTGTAGATCAGCGCCACTGATCCGGTCAGCGACGCTGGGGTGCTGGTGGCGACAATATTGACAATCGATTTAGCCTGCGGCGTCGCGGCACCAGCGACGACGATGGTATCGGCGGTACCTTTACCATTGGCGGTGTTGTCAAAACCCAGGGCCGCATTGTTGGCCGCACTGGCATCGAAATTGAAGACCGTAACGCTACCGGCCTTCGGGCTGAAATTCTGTACGACAAGGTTGTCAGTAGCGGGCGCATTATAGGCCAGGTTGACGGTTCCAGCTGACTGGTTGTTGAAGTTCTCTAGCGTCGCAAACGTCGTCGTGCCAGCGCGTACGTTGATGAGGCCCGCATTGTTGACAGTGTCATTCAGACCGCCGAACGGGTTGACGTTAGCGCTTGGCGTCCAAACGCCGCCGGCCTGATTGTTCAGCGTGTAAGTCAGCGAGCCGTTGGTGGAAATGCCACCGATCATCTGACCAGTGTTGTTGACGATGTTATTGCCGGCGAACGCCCATTGGGCGATGCCGCCGATCGTGCCGGCCGCACCAGTGTCGGCTGTTGTCTTGATTGTGCCGGCATTGTTGGTGGTGGCGAGACCGTTCAACGTTCCGGTCAAGAGGCCGATAGTGGCACCCTGCACCAGTGCCCCCGCGGCGACCGTCGTGTTGACGTTGCCACCGGCGCCGTTCGCGCGCGCTTCAATGCCACGATCGCCGCCAGATACCGTGCCTGCCGTGACATTCACGTTGGTGTTGCCGGTGGTGCTGGCGGCAAAAATGCCCCAATTGCCGGTGCCCGTCACATTCGCGTTGGTCTTGATGTTTACGGCGCCGCTGCCGAACGCGGCGGCCTCGATACCGTTTGTCGAACCGGTGATCGCGCCATTGAAGGCTGTCGTGCCGATGTTGATTGCGCCGTCAGTCGTTGTCGCCAGGATACCCCGACCCAGATTGCCCGCAATTGCGCCGTTGCCATTGATGTTGGCAGTGCCGGTGGTACCCGCCAGCCAAACGCCGGTGGCCGCGCCCGTGAGCGATGCGTAGTTTTGAACGGTGAGGTTGCCGCCGAACGAGCCGAGCGTGACGGCCTGGAGGCCGCCTTTGATGACGCCGGTGCCGCCGCCGGATGCTGTGATGGCACCGGTCGTCGACGTGCCGTAGATGCCATCTAGACCAGAGGTGACGGCGCCAGTCGTCGAGATGGCGGTCGCTTGTCCCCAGCCGACAGTGCGGATGCCATAGCCCGCAGTTGCGGTAATGTCGCTGGCGCTGACGTTGATCGGGCCGTTCGTCGCAGCGTTGAGGACTTGATTGACCTGGATACCGGTGGTCCCAGCCGTGATCGCCCCAAGTCGTGTCGTCTGGCCGAGATTAACAGTACCACCCGAGTCGACCAGGACACCCCAAGTCCCACCCTTGATGGAACTCATACCGTCCATCGTGACGGTTCCAGAATTGGTGCGTAGCCATGCGGCCGCGCCCGCGGTGCCGCTAATATTGCCGGCCCCGTTCAGTGTGACATTGCCGCCGGTCAAGCCGAATGTGCTATCGAACACGACACCGTTCAGCGCCGACGCGACGTTGCCGTTGATGGTGCCGGTAATGGCCCCTGTCGTCGAAGTGATATAGGCCCCAGTGACTGCCGCCCCCGAAACTGATTTGCCGGCATCAACAGTAAGTGTGGTTGCCCCTTGGAATGCAGCAACCCGGATCGTGTCGATGGCAGGGCCAGTGATATTCTGGGTGTTCACATTGACGACAGTGGTGTCGGTGAGGCCAGGCAACCCCAAAATAAATGCCGGCGAGTTATTCGCGATCGTGATCCCATTGATGATCAGGTCGTTGGCAGCCGCCGGCAAGGCAAAGGCCGCGGCGCATAGCATGACTGCCGTACTGCCCAGCAGGCGAGACTTGTGGACGGAAAGCGCCCTTGAACCCGGTAGCTTCGTGAGGCAATTACCTTTATTCGACATTAGTTCAACTCCCCACTCGTATTTTGCCATCGACTTCTTGTTCGCTATCCGCGAGGTCAGGAACAGATGCGATGCTCGCGTCCCAATAAGTTCAAGACGCCATCAGCCACGGCGGGGGAAAATGATCAATAGTTTAGAATCGGTTAACGCAAGAATACTTGTATGTTTGTGACGCTCAAGAGACACGATATATTTGGTATTATTGAACGTTTGTTTGGTTCTCGAATAACAAATAATCAAGGACACTGATTTCGCAATCTAAATACAGGAAATTACACATCGAGGGACAAAAATCGTGAAATTCAGCGGCAGGTATCTGTGATAATTGAAGATTCTTACATTCGCGCGACGTCATTGATCGGGTTCGCTGAGATTGTAGGGCGCGATGGCTGCGACGCGTCGACATTGCTCGATGACGCAGGCATTTCACGGACGGCACTCACGGAGGTGGACGGGCTTCTCACCTTCTTGACTGTCTTCGACTATGATGTGGAGATTATTGTCCGTCCCCGCATCAACCTGCGCGGGCAAGTAAGTTTTCTGCCCGTCCACACCTCGACATAACCGATATTTTTAGGGTGTCTTGCCAACGAGTCTGGCAATCTCAGCCAGCGTCACCATGAGCTTCATCGGCAGTGCCTCTGATCCACGAAATCCAAATTTTTCATAAAAGTGTTTGGCCTCCTCATCCAACGCGTCGACCAGGATACCCCTCACTCCCAAGAGATCGGACGCTGCCCACACGCGCAGAACAGCGTCTTTCAGCAAACCTGCACCCAGACCGAACCCTTGTGCGGATTTGTCGATGGCCAGCCGTCCCAGCAGCGCCATGGGAACGGGATTAGGCATGTTGCGGCGGAGCTTGCCAGTTGCATCCGCGTGAATAACAGAACCGGCCGCCAACGCGTAGTAACCGACCACGCGCTTACCACTGCATACCACGACGGTGCGCGCCGACCGGCTTTCCTGGTTGGTGAGCGCATGACGGATCAGCCATGTATTCAGCGCAGGCTTGCCGCAATCGAACGTGGCGACCTCGTGGTCAGCGGTCAGCAGGGTGGGCGCGCTGAAACTCATACTTCCCAGGGTGCCTTGCGCTTCATCAACGCCTTGAGCTTGGGATTGGCACTGGGCGCCTTATCCAACTCCGTCATAAACGTCCGCCACGCCGTCGCATCAAGGTGGAACACGCGCTGCTCGCGCAGTACCTCTTCGGCTTCACGCCGCGCCGTATCCAGCACGAACTCCGAACGAGTCTTGCCGCTGGCTTCTGCCGCACGGTCAATGAGATCCCGATCCGACGCATGGGCGCGGATATGGATATTGGTCTCTCGGGTTGCGGTACGGACAGTCATGGCATGCTCCTACTTACCCTGACAGTATAGGTATATGTGTTGACATTGTCAACACGCGCCTAATTTGCCGATTTTACTCAAAAAAGCGCCCCAAAGGAGCGCCGTCATTTCTATCGACGGTCATCGGCATCCCTGCCTGTACCGCCCCACCACACTAATCCGTCTACGTACCGCCGCCAAATCCTTAGCCCAAAATGTCAGCATTAAAACTGCACTTATGTATACACCTCGCGCCATTTCTGGAGCATAAATATCCTGGGGGTGTGGGGGCAAACCCCCCACTTATTAGCCCGCCGCAGGCGTCCATGATGACGTAACGAAAAACCATCCCTCTCGCGAAAACCCCGACCCGTCACCGCGTAGCGGTCGCGAATTTTTGGCCAATTCTTGTTTCATGAAACATCCCCTCAACAGCCCATCACCCGTCACGGCCAACGTCCCACAACCAGCTAGAACCTTCACCAAAGAAACAGCCCAGAAGAGCGGCAGTTCTCGCCCGGCCGTCGCGGTCACCCCGCGTGCGCGCCCATAGGGAAGGGCGACCGCGACGACCTGGCTCCGAAGAAACAGCCGTGCCCTCCGGCTGTCGGCCACGCGCGGATTTCACCGCGTCGCCGCCAGCAACACTTTTTCACTCCACTTCCTCTGTTGGCTGTTCATCACTGTAAATTACATTTATACGCCGCGTATTCAGGCAGCACCCTTGCCCGCCCCTTTTCACCTGTGGCACCGTTCACGCATGACGCACCTGACCCGAGTTGATGTTTCCCAAAGAGCGCACTTCCGCAATCCTGCGGATTGCATGAGCAGATCACGCCGCAAGAGGCTGATGTTGCAGACATTGGCCCCTGCACTACTGATCAGATACGAGGCACTCTGATCGCGTGACGCTCGGCCATTATCATTTGCACCTGCACGCCATCAGCAAACGTAAAGGCCATAGCATCCACGCCGCTGTCGCCTACCGCCACGGAACACGCGAAGTGACCGCCAGCGCTGCCGCCGCTTACCGCCACGCCCAAGAATCCGGCAAGGGCCTCGATGCCTACGACTACCGGCACAAGATCGGCGTGCAATGGTTCGGCATCATCGCCCCTGACCACGCCCCCGCGTGGTGTCGTGATCCTCAAAAGCTCTGGGCCAAAGTTGATGAGGTGGAGCACCGCGCCAACGCTAGGCTCGCCCAAGAGATCATCATCGCCTTGCCCCACCAGGTCGGCTTGGAGGATCACATCGCCCTGCTGCGGGCGTTCGTCACCAGCCAGTGCCTACCTCTGTCGATGATTGCTGATATCGCCATCCACGCGCCCCCGACCCATCATGGTGGTGACGCCCGCAACTTCCACGCCCACGTGCTGCTGACGGATCGCCCGATCACCGCCGACGGGTTCACCAAGACCAAAGACCGGCGCTATTCCGACAAAGGCTTGGTGGATCAATTTCGCGCCGCCTGGACAGCAACCCACAACCAGCACATGGAGCGCCTCAACCTGCCTTACCGCATCGACCACCGCACGCTTGTCCAGCAACGCCAGGAAGCACTTGCACGCGGTGACGAGGCACAGGAAATCCTGCTTGATCGGATGCCGCAAATCCACCTCGGCAAAGCCGCTCACGGTGACCACCCCAACCGCCCCGTCTACCAAGATCGCCTGAAACACAACCAGCAGATCCTCAGCTACAACACCCATCATCTTGAGACCCGTCAGCGCCACACCCACGCGCGCCACCACGACGCCAGTTATCAGGCGTTTAAAGAGCAAACCTGCATTGCCCACGCCAAGGCCACCTGGCAGCCGGAACCCGCCAGCTACGCCGAACTGCAAGCCCACTATGGCCGCCCGTCACCCACCACCGTGCTTGGCCGCCTGCATGCTGCCGCCCGCGATGCCAAGGCACAAAAGCAGGCGCTGTCCATCTCGCGTGCCCATGGCCATCCCTGGCATGGGGAGCACAGCGCCCCCAATGCACCGTCAATCTTGGACGTGATGTTGCCCAAAGTGAAAACGGATAGCCCCGGCCATCCCGTGTTCACGGTCACCGCCACTGACCTGGTGTTTATGTTCTACCGTTTGGGGTTCAGCACCGAACGCGACCTGCAACGCTCCCTCGAACACATCGCCCAAGAAAAGCAGCGGGTGTTCACCGACCGCATTGCCAAGAAGCCCAAGCTGCGCCCGCCACCACCTCTGCCCAAAGAAAAGCCGCCGAGCTACGCCCGCCCTCTGCACACGCTCACGCAGAAGCTGGACGCCCGCCTGGGTCATATCCAAGCAGCCGTGGCACTGCATCACGCGCGTGAGACCGCCTTTGACCAACGGTATCTCCGGCGCACGTGGCAGCGTGAGCAGCGACAGCGCGATCAGGAAACACAAGAACATACTCGGTTGAACGGGCGCTACCGCGTCGCGCCGCTTTTGCCGCCGCCGCCTAGCGGATAGGTCTCACTGACCACCTTCCGCTTGCTGAGGTAGTTTCGTCGTGGCATCATCGCTCTGTTGACGGGGAGTTTTGACCCATTGCGGGCGCAAGTCAGTCCTGGCCGCAGACGTTTTTAGTTTCCGCTACCGATGCCAGTGCGAACTACATTGATCTGTTGAGTTTGTTTCCAGCCACGGCTCGAATCGTGTTCTCTGAGGCCACCTCAACAATCGCCGGGCATCGTCATGTCAGCCACCTTCTCGCCAACTATATCATTCGAGAAACTTACTTTTTCCGATGGGACCGAAGTAAACTTGGGCGTCGGTGATATCGTTGTATTCGTAGGACCCAACAATGCAGGCAAGAGCGCGGCGCTTCGCGAGCTTGAGCAATTTATCGGCCCGCCAGTTAGACAGACCGTCATTACAAATGCCTCACTCCGCCGCACGGGCTCGCCGCAAGAAGTGCGATCCTTCTTGGAAACGACGGCCCGAAAAAGTGGTGATGCTCCAAACCTAGTTTACCAAGGATTCGGTTACAGTATTAACGCAAATGCACTTGATGGTTGGTGGGACAGCAGGCTCGATTTATTTCGAAATTTACTGTGTATGCGAATCTCAACAGAGACTAGAATCACGTTTAGTAACAAGCAGCCATCGATCGACACCGTCAGTTCTTCACCCACTCATCCCACCCACATTATTTATGCAGACGATAGGATCGAGCAGAGATTAAGTCGGTATTTTAAGCGCGCATTCGGGAAAGATTTGATCGTTGACCGTGGCGGGGGAAGCCAAATACCGTTGATGGTTGGAACTCGACCGACAGCTGGTATTGGGGAAGATCGCGTCTCCGCAACTTACGTGGAGCGCCTTAGAAATGTTGCGCAACCACTCGACACTCAGGGTGATGGCATGCGCAGTTTCGCGAGCGTAATTTTGCAACTATTGGCGCCCAGTACACAATCAGTCTTGTTACTTGACGAACCGGAGGCTTACCTGCATCCGCCTCAAGCGAAACTCCTGGGAGAATTCATCGCCAAAGAGAGGCGACCCCAGTCGCAACTGTTTATTGCTACCCACAGTGCTGATGTCCTTCATGGGCTATTGCAAGCCGCGCCCGAGCAACTCCGCATTATTCGGATCGAACGAGTTGGAGAAGTCAACCGAGTGAAGGAGCTGGACAAGGAGAAAGCCCGCACAATCGGCAGCGATCCGTTGATGAAATTTTCCAACGTGCTGAACGGAATATTTCATGAGCGCGTTATCATTTGCGAGGCGGACTCTGATTGCATGTTTTATAGCGCTTTGCTCGACCTGCCGAAAATTCGTGGTGAGCAGCAACCCGACGTTCTATTCGTGCATGCAAATGGAAAACATCGGATGGCTGCGCTTGCAGAAGCGTTGCGGTCCCTTGGCGTCATGGTAGACACAATCGCCGATATCGACGTAATCAACGACGGTTCGGTTCACAGAAAGATTGTTGAGGCTTTGGGCGGCATCTGGTCTACTTTCGAAGTTCAGGCGAAGCCGGTTCGTGACGCGATTATACAGCACAAGCCATGGCTGAATTCCGCAGAGGTGACGAATGCCGTTATAGCTATCGTTGAAAAAGCACCTACGACAGGCGAGTTCCCCAAATCGTTGCGGAAAGATATTGAATCGATATTCCGAAAAGCATCACCCTGGGATGCCGTGAAGGAAGCGGGTGAGGCCGCAATTCCTGGCGGACAGCCCTCCGTTCATTATCGGGAGTTGAAAAAACTTTGCAGTGCCATTGGCCTTTGGATTGTTCCAAAAGGGGAAATGGAAGGATTTTGCAAGGAGATTGGCGGCCATGGTCCCCGCTGGGTACAACAAGTTATAGAGACCTACGATCTTGCAACTGCTTCTGAACTCGAATCAGCAAGGAGTTTCGTGAAAGAGATTTGGCAAGCACGGAGTTCTAGACCGCAACAGGCCGCTGCGTCTGGTTAGAATTTCAGAGCCGCCATGGTCGGTTAGGAATTGCAGTAGTCTCTTGTTAGCCCCAAAGCAGAATTGTGCTGCACTGCAAAAGTTTGGCAGGTGTTGAAGGTAATTCGACGATTGCGGGATGTCACGCCGACCCTGCCACTCCACTTGGGTCATATCCAAGCAGCAGTGGCACTGCATCACGAGCGAGACACAGTTTTTGACCAACGCAACTGGTGACGGATACACCACCAAGATCCGAAAACACCCTCTCATGCGCGGCTGAACAACCGCTGCCGCGCCAAACCCCATACCGCCCCGTAAACATCGCCTCCCGGTAGTACGCCATCTGGCTGACCAGTAACGGCCCCTTCAACCCCAGCCCCTGCACCGACACCAACGCCTTGTCTTCAGCCAGGTGCAAGATCTCGTTGGGCTGCAACAATCGCCGCCCATGCTCCCCCTGCCCCATGTTCTGGTGGTGCGACAGCACCGCATCGGCGCCGCTGCTCACACCAAACGATTGCGTGGCCACGGTTTGGTCGCCGAGCCGTTTGGACAGCATTTCTGCTGTGTCCAGATCGTTCACTGCAAACGCCACGTTGATCTGGCAGTTGGCGATCACCGAGGCCCACCCAGCATTGGCTTTCTTCAACTGCGCCATGTCCTGATAGATGAACATTTTGTGGTGGTAGGCGCGGCCCTGGCCGATGGTGTCTTGGATTTCTTTGATCTCACCTAACCCGGCCTTCTCAAGCTGGGTAGTCGCATCGGGGCTCCGACTCAGCGAAAGTTGTTGTGCAGCAACGACTTCACGTTTGAGCGAGGACTTCCCCGATGCCGACAGAGTGTAGCCAGGATTCGTTCGATTTCGGAACCGTC
>JANLPY010000079.1:0-2558 GCA_031367505.1 Hyphomicrobiaceae bacterium
GCAAGAGCTTTCCGCCGTTGGCGTGCGGATTGGCTCCCATCCGCCTGTCGCCGACGGGCGCGAGCTCGGCCAATTCGGAAACGAGTCGGCCATTTGCGTCGAACAGTTCCTCCGGTCGGTAACTTCTCATCCAGCTGTCCAGTTGCTCGACATGATCGGGGTGCTTGGAATCCACGATCATCGGGATCTGATGCGATCTAAAAGCACCTTCGATGGGCAGACCATCGACTGTTTTCGGCCCGGTCCAACCTTTCGGCGACCGAAGGATGATCATCGGCCAGCGCGGCCGCGCTTCGTCTTTCTTCGACCGGGCATTTTCTTGGGCGCTGCGGATGGCCCCGATCGCCTTGTCCAAGGCAGCCGCCATGAGTTGATGCATCTCGTCGGGGTCATTGCCCTCGACGAATATCGGGGTCCAGCCGCTTCCCAGGAAAAACTGCTCAAGTTCTTCAGGCTCGATCCGAGCCAATACCGTCGGGTTGATGATCTTGTAGCCGTTGAGATGCAGGATCGGCAGTATGGCTCCGTCACCGACGGGGTCCAGAAACTTGTTGGATTGCCATGCCGTCGCCAAGGGTGCTGTTTCGGCTTCTCCGTCGCCAACGACGCAGGCGACGATCAGATCGGGATTGTCGAATGCTGCGCCGAAGGCATGGCTCAATGAATAGCCAAGTTCTCCGCCTTCATGGATTGAGCCCGGTGTGGAGGGCGCCACGTGACTCGAAATTCCGCCCGGGAAGGAAAACTGCTTGAAGAGCTTTTTCAGGCCCGCCTCGTCACGGCTGATGTCCGGATAAATCTCGCTATACGAACCTTCGAGGTAGGTATTAGCGACCAGCGCCGGTCCACCATGGCCGGGACCGGAGATATAGATCATGTTGAGATCGGATTGCTTGATGACACGATTCAAGTGGGCATAAATGAAATTCTGGCCGGGGGTCGTCCCCCAATGCCCGACCACCAATGGCTTGATGTGCTTCAGCGTCAGCGGCTCGCGCAGCAGCGGATTGTCGTAAAGATAGAGCTGCCCAACCGACAAGAAGTTTGCAGCCCGCCAGTAGCCATGAATCTTCCGAAGTTCGTCGGGGTCCAGCTCTCTCGAGGCCGCGGAAGCCGTGCGGCCATGGTTCTGATCGGGGGCGATGCGGGTTGAAATGACTTGGTCCATTCAGCGACATTAATCGACGGCCGTGTGAGTGAGATAGCTTCGGAAACTACCTAATACTGATCGCATGACGGGCGCGCCCCAAACCCTGGAGGATATCAGCGCGATCGCCGAAGGCAGCGTAAAGGCAAAGCAGGAGCCATTTGAAGTTTTAGTCGATCAGACAATTAGCGATCCTCATCTAACCAAATCGATGCCAATTTCGCAATTGACACGACTGCTGTCATTAATGATTCTTCTTGTTCGGAAGCTCGTTGTGGCAACATAGGCCATTAACAAGCCAATCGCGAATATAGGGCCGCCGAGAACATCTAAAACCCGCGTCAGCCAAGGCAGCATTCCGAGCACAGCGCTTTGAAGCTGCGCCAAGGACAGAGATGCAAGCGGCTGACCTCATTCATTATCGGACAGCGGATCAGCGAACGGCCAATCCGTTATGGATCGGGCCGATCACCAGCGCTACGATAAACTTGTAATATATCTGAACGCGCTGTCGCTCCACTATGGACCGAGAAGCTGACATATTCGTCCACCGGTCCAAGCTTCCGAACTCCGCGCGGATCCGCGGCGGATGACGGCGCTGGATTGACGATTGCGGCGGCGGTGTTTTCGTCATCATGCGTCACTCCTACGCAAGCGCGCCGCCGCCGCGTGACACGACTGCCCGTCCCGAACCACCGCCGCCACAACCCGCTCGCGCAGATCCATCGAATAGGGCTTCGCCATGCTCGCTGGCCTCCACTCCCCAGCCAACATCTTGAATCAGAAAATCAGCGCCAAGGGAGTCCCCCTCGAATCAGCTAAACGTCATCCCGCTCTAGTGGCAAACGCTGAAGGCGATGGATCGAGTTTTGAGCTTCGGGGGAAATCTTGTGAGCGCCGGCGAATTGATCATCCGCGAGCTGTCTTTGGACACCGTCGGCAAGGCGCTGCTCGCGCCTTTTCGCGGCTGGGCTGGGGTGGATTGGAAGCACAGTAGCCGGTTGGTGGAAGCACCGAGATAAATATCATGCTCATGTGACCATTCAGACAACTGACACCATGTATGGCGAGGAAGACGTGCCAGTTATCGTTATCCAGAGCATCCACACGCTGCCAATCAATGTGACTCGCGTTCGCGTGCGCAACGGATTCCGATGGAAGATTGATCAGTCGCCATTTTATGGCGAAGGACCGGAAGACTTCCCGGAACTGCCTCGCCAGATTGAACCCCTGCAATCAGAGGTGGCTCGGTTTGTTTGAACAGGCTCGTAGGGTAGTTAAGTGGATTGCCAGCCGGTGATCATGCCGCTGCGAGAAGCGGCTGGTGGAAGTATACCTCGTCGGGCGTCCTGCAGCCAAGGCTCGAGTGAGGGCGACCGCTGTTGTAAAAGTTGAAGTAGCGGCCGATCCC
>JANLPY010000186.1:0-7439 GCA_031367505.1 Hyphomicrobiaceae bacterium
CCCAACATTTCCATCGACTACGCCGTGATGGAAAAAACGTCGCTGGCGGCCATGCTGCCGATCGATGTCGGCTGGAACGACGTCGGCTCCTGGTCGTCCCTGTGGGACATCGCCCCGCATGACGCGCAAGGCAACTACGTACACGGTGACGCAGTGCTCGAGGACAGCAACAATCTCTACGTCCACTCCGAACGGTCGCTGGTCTCCACGATCGGCGTCAACAACCTGATCATCGTCGATACGCCGGACGCACTTCTCGTTGCCGACAAGTCGCGGTCGCAGGAGGTGTCGAAAATCGTTTCGAAGCTCAAGCTCTCGAACCGGAAGGAGCAGGAGCAGCATCTCCGCAACTACCGGCCCTGGGGCTTCTTCGAGACACTGAACATCGGCCCGCGGTTCCAGGTGAAGCTGCTGCACGTCAAGCCCGGCGGCAAGCTCTCCATGCAGATGCACCACCACCGCTCCGAGCACTGGATCGTCGTGCAGGGCACCGCCAAGGTGGTGATCGGTGATATCGAGAAGCTCGTCCGCGAAAACGAGAGCGTCTACATCTTCGCGACGCAATGGCACCGCCTGGAGAACCCGGGCAAGGTGCCGGTCGAGATCATCGAGGTGCAGATCGGCAGCTACCTCGGCGAAGACGACATCCTGCGCACCGACGACATCTATCACCGGGCGCCAGAAGAGACGAAGTAAGCGTCATTCGGGTGGGGTTGATCCGATCATTCACAACCGTAGGTCGGGTAGAGCTTTTCGCGAGACCCGACAAACCGCATGCCGGCGTTTGCGGTGTCGGGTCTCGTGCCTCTACCCGACCTACGTCAGGCGTGTGCCCTGGCTCAGGCGCTCAGCCGTGCGGCTTGGCGCCTTGGTCGCCGCCAGGATCGCCCATCAGGACGATCCCGGCGATGATCAGTGCAATGCCCGCGGCATGATAGACGCCGATGTGTTCTGAAAAGATGGCCCAGGCCGCAAGCGGCACGGTGACGTAGACGAGTCCCGTCATCATGAACGCCCGCGCCAGGCTGGTGCGCTGCAGGATATGCAGCCAGACGCCGAACATGACGATATAGCCAAGCACGGCACAGCCGGCCGCCGGCGACCGCAACAGCGCGTCGAACCATTCCGGACCGAAATCGAGCTTCTCGAGATCGATTCCGCCCCACTTGAACGCCAGTTGCGTGAACGTCGCCAGCCCCAGGAACAGCGCCCACACGCGCCAGCCGACCGGTGCGTGCGGCGCCGCCGCTGCAGGTGCGCCAGCCGCATTCGTTCGATCATCATCCCCCGGTTCGGCAGCGGTCGTCATGCCTTCCCGTTCTCCTTCGTCTTCTCCAGCTCGCGCTTCCTGATTTCGGCCAGTTCCGGGTCCATCTTATCGAAGGCGATCAGCGGCGCGAACGTGCGAAAAATCCGGTTCGTCAGGCGGCCGCGATGGCGAAAGTAGACCCAGAGCTTGTCGAGCCCGCTGCCGAGCTTGACCTTCTGCGCGTACGCCGTTTGGCCGGATTGGAAGCGAACGGCTCCATGCGCCAGCGTGAAGCGAATACCCTCCATCCACGCCAGGAAAAACAGGTTGTAGTCACGGCCTTCCGGGTACCGCATGCCCCAGAACTTGTCGATGATCCGGTTTTTCTCGATGAACATCAGCTTGAACGCGAGCAGCCGGCCGTCGACACGGCAGAGGATACAGGCAGCGCTCGGCCCGAGACCTTCCATGACGCGGCGAAAATAGGCCGGCGAAAGTTGCTCGAAGTCGCCGTAATCGAACCGGCTGTTCTTGCGCGTTTCCTCGTAGAGGTCGAAGATCTCCTGCTCCAGCCCCGCGATCGAGCGCACGGTTTCCATCTGCACCTTGGGTGCCGTCTTGAGCTTGCGGCGCAATGTCGAGCGGTTGTTCGCGGAAAGACTTTGCACGTACTCGGCTTCCGTCTTGAACGGCAGCTCCAGGACACAGACCGGCAGACTGGCAATGCGGGAAAATCCGGCATCCGCGATCACCTGCTGCAACGGCCCAACTTCCCGGTCGGCGAGATCCTTGATGGCCAGCAGCGGGATACGATCGGCCTTCGCTTTCGCGTCGAGCCCGTCGAGCAAAACTTTGAGCGCCGTCGTGCGCTCCTCGGGCGTCAGGCTGGCATCGAACCCCAGATGGCAGCGATCCGCCAGCGGCGAGCCCAAGCCCATGACGGGCACGCTGACCAGGCGGGGAACGGTGCGGAACAGCCAATCCCCAATCGGACGCCAGCGGCCCTGCAGCGGCGTGTCCAACCGGTAGGTGACATGAAAAACTGGCGCGCCGGCAACGATGCGGTCGGCCTTTCGGACAACGACCGCCTCGAAACGAAAGCCCGGTGGTGGCGCGCCTTCCACAGCGGCGTAATAGGCCCAACCTTCGGCCTCGCCAGGAAACAGGCGCGTCCAATCCGCTTCGGAAATGGCTGCTACGCCGGGGAAATGCTCGAATGCGAATTCGGCATTTTGCTGTGCTGCCATGCCCAATACTGCAATCAAATTTCAGCCGTGCGCCGCCCGTACCGGCATCACTCTGCTGCGTTGATCTGAACCGGCTGCACGGTCGTCTTGCCGACACTGATCTCGTCGGCGACGGCGTGTGCAAATTCGACCGAACGATCGACAACGACGCTGCGTTGCCGGTCCAGCGTGATGATGTGATAGCTGTCGTCCAGCACCACCATATCGACCAGCCCGCCGAGCTTGCGCTGCAGATAATAGGCGTTGTCGATATCGGCGATGTCGTCGTGCCGGGGATGGATGATAAGCGCCGGTGTCTTGATTTTGGCGAGCTGGCGCTTCACCACGGACACGAGGCTGTTGAAGTTTGCAAACGAGCGCAGCGGCGTGCAAAACACGCCAGCTTCCGAGCTGTCGGTGGACAGCATGCTGTTGACGACGAAGGCGCGAATGCGTTCGTCCTTGATGCCGTACGGCTCGTTTTCGGGCAGATTGATTTCGATCTTGATCGGCGTCGGGTAGACGTACCGCAAGATGCGCGCATACCACGGCATCGCCCAACCGTTCAACCACAGCGTCGGGGCGTAGAGCGCCAGTCCATGCACGCTTTCGGGACGATTGTGTGCCAGATGCATGGCCAGGATGCCACCCATCGATAGTCCACCCGCGATGATGATGTCGCAATGCGGCTTCAGCCGGTCGTGGGCTGCTTCGACGCTGGCATACCACTCACGCCACGTCGACGTGCGCAGGTCTTCGACGCTGGCGCAATGGCCCGCCAGCTGGCAGCAATAGACGGTGAAGCCGGCACGGGCGAGACCTTGTGCGACAAACCGCAGCTCGACGGGTGTGCCGCCAAGTCCATGCACGAGGAGAAAGCCTATGCGGCCGCCCGCGTGGAATGTGCTTCTGTCTGTAGCCATCATTGTTCAGGCTTTTCCGGTTCTTATATCGTTTTTCTAACGCCCCGCGTTAATGTTAGGTCACCCTAGCCACTAACGCTACCCCCATCGTTACTAAACCGGCACCGGCCCATTGCCGCCTGGTCATGGTCTCCCCCAACAGCCAACGGCTTGCCAAGGCCACACCGAGGAAGTTCAGGCTGGCGATCGGAAACGCCACTGAGATCGGCACTTCAGCCAGAATTCGAAACCAGACGATCGTCTCGACGGCGTAGGTCGCGATACCGGCCAACACCCATCGATTGCTGAGGACATTGAGCACCTCGTTTCGCCAACCGGCGGCTGTGCTGGCGAGGCGTTCTTTCAAAGGCAGGGCCGTTGCACCCACTTTGAAAAAGATCTGCCCTGCCACGTCGCAACCGATTGACAATGTAAACAAAAGCACCAGTGACGGTGTCATCTCGCTCCCTATGGCCCCGCCGGCTTGCCTCCCAGAACCGCGCCTACCGAACGTAGCCCAATCCCAACGCCCCGACTGTGATCGGCATCACGCCTTCGCTGCGCGCTTCAACACTTGATCGAGCAGCTTCAGAGCAAGTTCCATCTCGGACTTCGACATATGCAGATTCGGTGCCAGCGTGACCACGTTCTTGTAGTAACCGCCGATATCCAGAACGAGCCCGTACTTGCGGCCATCGACGACGAGGTCCCCCTTCATCGCTTCATCAACCATGATGTCGGTGAGCCGCTTCGATGGGGTAAAGCTGTCATGCGGCTCGCAGATTTCCATGCGCAGCGCCATACCGAGACCATCGACATCGCCGATGATCTTGTGGCGGCGCTGCAGATCCTTGAGGCCATTCAGGAGGAACGCCCCCTTCTCCATGACCATGGCTTCGTAGTCGGTCTCCTGCATCATCTTCATGGCTTCGAGGGCCACGCCTGTCCCCATCGGGTTGGCGTTGAAGGTCGAATGCGTTGAGCCGACAGGGAAAATCTGCGGATTGATGAGCTCTTCGCGGGCCCACAATCCCGACAGCGGGTTCAAGCCGTTCGTAATTGCCTTGCCGAAGACGATCACATCCGGCGTGACGCCGAAATGCTCGATCGACCACAACTTGCCGGTGCGGTAGAAGCCCATCTGAATTTCATCGACAACCATCAGGATGCCGCGCTCGTCGAGAACCTTCTTGAGCCCCTTGAAGAAATTCAGCGGCGGCACGACGTAGCCGCCCGTACCCTGCAGCGGTTCCACATAGAACGCCGCGTATTCCGCCTCGCCGGCTTTCGGGTCCCAAACCCCGTAATATTCCGTCTCGAACAGGCGCGCGAACTGCTTGATGCAGTGGTCTCCGTATTCTTCCTTGGTCATGCCTTTCGGGCCGCGGAAGTGATACGGGAACGGGATGAATTGCGCCCGCTCGCCAAAGTGACCGAAGCGGCGGCGATAGCGGTAGGACGAGGTGATGGCCGAAGCGCCGAGGGTGCGGCCGTGATAGCCGCCCTCGAAGGCGAACATCAGGCTCTTGCCCTTCTTGAAGTTGCGGACGAGCTTCAAGCTGTCTTCGATCGCCTGCGCGCCGCCGACATTGAAATGTACCCGCCCCTTCTTGCCGAACTTATGCTCGGCGTCGCGGGCGATGATCGTCGCCAACTCGATCTTTTCGCGGTGCAGATATTGGGAGGCGACCTGCGGCAGGGTGTCCAGCTGGCGGCGGACCGCGTTACTCAGGCGCTCGTTCTTGTAGCCGAAATTGACGGCCGAGTACCACATCTGCAGGTCGAGAAACTCGCGGCCGGCGCTGTCGTACATGAACGAGCCGTCGCAACCCGTGAAAATTTTCGCCGGGTTCGTGTAATGGACCGTATCGCCATGGGAGCAGTACTGCGCTTCCAAGGCCAGGAGCGCCGCGTCTGACGATGCTTCGCCTTCGGTCCAATGAACGGGCTTATCCATGCTCAATCACCTCTTCTTGCGTTCGGTCCGCCATTCGATGCGGCAGTCTCGTCGAGCCAACTCTGCAGCAGCGCCGTTGCCTCACGAAAAGTACTAAACGCGAAATGTGGCAGATCCTTCTCGCGGCAATGACGCGCCAAAGCGCTCTTGGCCAGAACCAGATCTGCTTGTTCTGCCACGCAATAATCGGATCGGCCATCGCCCACGACGACGCGGACGTGACCAAGTGCCGCTTCGGCGAACTGGCATTTGCAGTTGCCTGAAAGCGCCCTGCAATCGCTGCGCGAATTCGGGAACGTCAACCGCCAGCGATCGGCGCCGACCCACTCGAGATTGTTGGCATAGACCGGCAGGTTGCCAAGTCCGGCCCGCGCCAGAACCGATCGCACGGTGCGTTCGAGGCCGTCCGAGACAACCGTGGTCGGGTAGCCGTGTTGGCGGCAAAGGTCGACAAAGGCCGGAAAATCCGGGTCGATGTCGATGCGGGACACGAAATCGTCCAGCTCCGCCGGCGTCGCCCGCACCAGATCGATTTGGCGGACGAGGCATTCGCGGGAGCCGATCTCGCCGGCCTTCCATTGCTCTTCGACCGCCATCCAGCTCGGATCGGCGAAGCGCTCGAGCAGCAGGTCTGTCGTATCGACGGGCGCGATGGTGCCGTCAAAATCCACAAACACGTGACATTTCAGACTTAGGCTCAATGATTGTCTCCAACCTATTGATGTTGAAGTTGTTTACGATGCCGCACGATAAGGTCCAGGTGTACCGCGTTCGGACCGGCCCGCAAACCCAATGCCGTTCATCTCGTTAACGTCCCAGGCATCCGGTTTCCACGTGGCAGCCGATCCAGCGCTCGGTCGTGAGCCCAGCGTTGCCCATCATGCTACTCGACACGGCGCCAACGCCGCGTCAACGCCGAAAGGTTAATCCTGGGTTGCGCGAACTGCTTTTGCGGGGATATGTGGCAATCGGGCATGCACCACTGGTGCTCTCGAACCATAGCCAAGTCGCATATCCCATTCGTGTCAGGAGATCACAAGTATAACTGGCCCGCATGCCCCTCCCTCGCATGCTTGGCCAGTTTGCTTTGCCGTTGCCTCGGCCCGTTTATCTGACCAGCATGCTGGGCTGGCTTGCCCGGCCGGAAAGCCGGGCTAGCTCGTAGGCGCACGCCAGTTCTGGCCGGTCCCCGCGGTTCTAGCGGGCAGGCTCAGCCTCAGGTCTGCATGCCCCACTTGCGCACGGTGGCAGCTTCGATCTTCTTGAAGATCAGGTTTTCCACCAGGAGGCCGATGATGACCACCATCAGCAGGCCGGCATAGACGCTCGGGATTTCAAGCTGGTTCTTGCTCTCGTAGATGTACCAGCCAAGCCCGCCCTGTCCCGACGACGCGCCGAAAACGAGTTCCGCCGCGATTAGCGTGCGCCAGGCGAACGCCCAGCCGATCTTCAATCCGGTCAGGATCGACGGGAAAGCCGCCGGGATGAGAATACGGCAGACATAGGAAAAGCCGCCGAGGCCATAGTTCCGGCCGACCATCCGCAACGTATTCGACACGGACTTGAACCCCGAGTGCGTGTTCAGTGCCACAGCCCAGAGCACGGAGTGAACCAGAACGAATATGATCGACTTATCGCCAAGTCCGAACCAGATCAGCGACAACGGCAGCAGCGCGATAGCCGGCAACGGATTGAGCATTGCCGTCATCGTTTCCAGAAAGTCGTTGCCGATCGTGGTCAGGATCGCCAGCGTCGTCAGGATCGCAGCCAGCAACAGCCCCGTGCCGTAGCCCTGGAACAACAGGCGCAGCGTGTTCAGGCCCTTGAACAGCAACTCGCCCGAGTAAAGCGCGTCCCAGAGAGCCTCGGCAGTGACCGTAAACAACGGCAGCAGCAGTGGTCTCGGCTCGCATTTCCCCGCGGTGATCGTCATCGCCCCCTTGTAGATCAGCCAGGGCAGTGTCGCGGCCACCTCGACCAGCCACAAGATCCAGTTGGCGAACGCAATGCCGAACGCGGCCACCCAGTTGAGCCCCATCGGCAGGCCGCTCGAAAGGTTCACCGGAATTTTCATGACGCCGGCAAAATCGATGACGTTCATGCAG
>JANLPY010000215.1:0-29105 GCA_031367505.1 Hyphomicrobiaceae bacterium
GCCCGCAAATTCTATCGCAAGGTCGAGTTCGAGGTGCCGATCTTTCGTCGGCTGTTCGTGCTTTTCAAGCTCAAGCCTACTGAAAAGCGGGTCGTCGAGTTGATGCGCGATCATTCTTGGTCGCGTAAGGAAGCCGAACGGCACGTCAAGAATATGCGTTCGCTGTTGTCGGCCCAAATCAGATCCGACAATATCTATATGAAGCTGTTCAAGAACATGCCGCGTTCCGACATCGAAATGATCTTTCCGAACACGCGGGTCGCGTTTCGTCGATTCGACAAGATCAAGCTCGGTCTGACCAGTGGCGGCAGTGTGGGCATGGGCATGTTCGGCGCGGCTGGCAAAATCGCGCTGGCGGCATCGAACCCGATCGCCGCCATTGGCGCCGTCGCGGGCCTAGGCGGTATTGCCCTGCGCCAGGGCGTGAACTTCATGAACCAGCGGCAAAAATACATGGTCGTGATGGCGCAAAATTTATACTTCCACGCAATGGCCGACAATCGCAGTGCGATGATCAAGCTTGCCGACCGCGCCGCGGAGGAAGATTTCAAGGAAGAGATGTTGCTTTATTGCGTGCTCGCGAAAACCCCGACGTATCGCCACCACCTCGAAGATGTCGATCGCGGTATCGAAAACTACCTGAAGAATACGTTCGAGATTGACGTCGACTTCGATCTGAACGAGGCACTTGGCCGTCTCATCGACGACGGTCTGGTGGACGAGGCCCCGGATGGATTGTTGACGGTGCTGCAGCCAACCGATGCCGCATTGCACATCGATGCAAAGTGGGATGTTTTCTTGGATAATCTGATCGAGGACGATACGTCGCTCGGCGTCGAGGTGGATGATTGATGCCAGTTACTTCACCAAGCGCGACGCTCGACGAGTTGCCTTCCCCGATCCAAAAAAAAATTGTCATCGATGTCGCCGAACGTGATGCTGCGCGTACATTCGCTGGTGCGCTGTCGGACCTTCTGGTGCCGGCGCCCGATGCTTTGACGTTGTTCGAGCGCGGCACGACATGGCGGATCGAGGCCTATTACGATCCGTTGCCGGACGCTAGCAAGCTCGCTGACGAACTCGCGATCACCTGCGGGATCGGCCGCCCCGAGATCCAAGTCGAGGTTGTGCCGCAAGAGAATTGGGTGCGGCTTTCGCAGGAAGCATTACCGCCGGTAATTGCCGGCCGGTTTACCATTCACGGCAGCCACGACATCGACCGCGTGCCGCGCGGACCCAACAGCATACTGATCGACGCTGGCGAAGCTTTCGGCACGGCTCATCACGCGACAACGCAGGGGTGCCTCGCCGCGATCGATCGCGAAACGCGCCGCAAGCGGTTTGCTCGCGTGCTCGATCTTGGTTGTGGCTCGGGTGTGCTTGCGATCGCGGTCGCGCGCATCATGCCGCGAGCGCGGATCCTGGCCAGCGATCTCGACCATCAGTCGGTCGTGGTTGCGGCAGCTAACATGCGCGCGAACGGCGTTGGTGCGAGGATCAAAACAATGGTGGCAGCCGGCCTGGACCATCCGGAGTTGAGGGCGGCAGCGCCCTACGATCTGCTGATCGCCAACATTCTTGCCGGTCCGCTGATCATGCTGGCGAAGTCGCTCTCGGCCAATGTCGCGCCGGGCGGCACACTCATATTATCCGGCATCCTGACGCCCCAGGCATCGCAGGTGCGATCTGCCTATGGAGCATCAGGTTTCGCGCTCGTCCGTCACGACCGCTTAATCGGTTGGTCAACGCTGACGTTCGTCAAGACGGGCGCGTGACGCCGATTAGTGATTTGCGCCAATGCCACGATCGGCCCAGCCGCGCGGCGTGAACTTGCTACGCGCGCGGATCATGTGGATCTCGTCGTCGGCGATTCCGATGTCGCGCAACATGCTGGTGTCCATGTCGGCTAACTGATCACGCAAGCGGCGGTTCTGCGCTTCCGTCCGAATCGTCTGCAACAACGCGCCAAGCCAGGTCGCACCTTTGCGAATGAGTGAGTTCCTCTCGCCGGCGGTCTCGATGCCGGCGTGTTCAACAGTCATCAGTGCAGTAAATGGGCCCATTGTCGTGTTCCTTTAAGCGTTTGAAGATGCCAAATGGCCCAAGCGCTCTGGAGCGACAGGCAAAGGCATGGTGGTTGTTTTAGAATCCTGATCGGGCGGCGAGAGCCGGCAAATATCGCCGCACTGTGCCGGGTCAGGGGAAGATTACGGGTAGGGTTTGTGCAGTTTGCGCGCGGTACACATTTACAAACGCCTCACCGGCGGCGCGCAACGGCAATTTCAGTCATGATCATTTCAACTCAGTTTGGCAGCACCAGAAGGAATTGCAGGCTCAACGCGATGCGCGCCCCGGTGCCATTGACCAACTAAATAATCCTAACTTCGCGGTTGCGGAAGTAACTATGTTGCATCGCAGCATTGCCAGCACCGCATGCGACCCCAATTGAGCACGCATGCGGTAATAATTTGATCATAATTGGTCACGCGGCGCATGCTCAGCTGAACCGTCCAACGATTGAGTCGCTGCCCACGAGATCAAACATGTTTCAGACCTTCGATACGCCAGCCGATGCAGGATCGGGAACCGCCCGCACTGCCCTCGTACGTGACGTCATGCGGCGCGCCAAGATCGATGCCTTCTTGATACCGCGCGCCGACGAGCACCAGGGCGAGTACGTGCCCAAGTCCGCTGAACGGCTAAAATGGCTGACCGGCTTCTCGGGCTCGGCTGGCACGGCCGTCGTGTCGACGGCGAAAGCGGCACTTTTCACGGATGGCCGCTATACGTTGCAGGCGCGTGCCCAGGTTCCGGCGGACACATACGAAATCGTACTGTCGTCGCCCAAGGACCGGCCTGTCGATTGGTTGATCAAAACATTGCGAGCGGGCGCGGTCGTCGGCTTCGACCCCTGGCTGCATACGGTCGCCGAGATCGGTCGCCTGCAAGCCGCGCTCAAAGAGAAGGGCATCGCGCTGAAGCCGGTCGCGCGCAACCCGGTGGATGAGGCTTGGGGCGACGATCGGCCGGCGGCGCCGAAAGGACCGGTTCGTGTTCAACCCTTGAAGTTCGCCGGCACCTCGGCCGAGGAGAAGATCACCAAGTTGCAGGCCCGGCTCGTGGCTGACGGGCAAGATGCGATGGTGCTGACGCTGCCGGATAATATCAGCTGGCTCTTCAACATCCGCGGCAGCGACATCGGACACAACCCTGTGGTCCTGGCATTTGCGATCGTGACGGCCAAGGGTAAACCGGAGTTGTTCATCGACAATGGCAAACTCGACGCCGCCGCCAAATCGCATCTGTCGGCGCTTTGCAAGACGGTTGCGCCGGCCAAATTCGCCGAGCGGCTGAAAGCGTTGAAAGAAGCCAAAAAACGAGTGCGGGTCGATCCGGAAACAGCCGCCTGGGCGATCGCCCGTATGCTGGGTGGCGTGCCCAAGATCTGCGAAGGTGCCGATCCTTGTATCGCGGCCAAAGCGCCCAAGACAGCCGCCGAGATCGCCGCCACCAAGGCTGCCCACAAGCGCGACGGCGCGGCAATGGTGCGCTTCCTTGCCTGGCTCGATGCCAATGCTGCCACCGGCCAAATCGACGAAATCTCCGCTGCCCGCAAGCTCGAAGCGTTTCGAGCCGAAACCGGTGAGCTACGCGAGCTCGCCTTCGATACCATATCCGGCTCAGGCCCCAACGGTGCCATCGTGCACTACCGGGTGACCACCGCGACAAACCGGAACATGAAACCGGGTGAACTATTTCTCATCGACTCCGGCGCGCAATACGCCGACGGCACTACCGATGTCACACGCACGATCGCGATCGGCCGGCCATCAGCGGAAATGTGCGAGCGCTACACGCTCGTCCTCAAAGGGCACATCGCAATTGCCACTGCACGGTTTCCCAAGGGCACCCGCGGCATCGAACTCGACCCGTTCGCGCGACGCGCCCTGTGGGCGCATGGCCTCGATTTCGACCACGGTACGGGTCACGGTGTCGGCAGTTATTTGTCGGTGCATGAAGGACCGCAATCGATCTCGAAGCGCGGCATGGCAGTGCTCGAGCCGGGCATGATCTGTTCCAACGAACCCGGCTACTACAAGGAAGGCGCCTATGGCATCCGCATCGAAAATCTCGAGATCGTAACCCCGGCCACATCCGTCTCTGGCGGCGACCGTCCGATGATGGGCTTTGAGACGATCACATTCGTGCCTTACGATCGCCGGTTGATCGCGCTCGAACTTCTCGATCCCCGCGAGCGCACTTGGATCGATGCCTATCACGCCAGCGTCCGACGCATGATCGGGCCCCTTGTTGACGGTACCGACAGAGCCTGGCTCGATGCCGCGACCGCTGCTCTATGATGGGCGCGACAACCTTGCACCCCATCGTTAAGCTCCCAGAAACCATACCGGCGGTAAAAGTGAACAGGTGTCTTTTGGTCGGGTTCGGGGCTCGGAATGCGGTTTTTGGCTTCATTGCGAGTGCTGGTGATTGCGGTGATCGCCACCGTCTGCCTCGCAACGCTGCCGGCAATCGCGGCTGATACCGCGCCCTATTCCGGCGTTGGACTGGGCGCGCGTGGCTACTTCATCGACGTCGCCCCGCCGGGCTACCCGAGCGTCAAAATGTATGCCGAGGAAACCGGCCGCGGTACCACCCTCTTGTTGCTGCATGGCTTGGGCGCATCGGGATATGTTTTTCGCCGGATCGTCCCCGCGTTGGCGCGCACACACCACGTCATCACCCTCGATCTGCGAGGGTTCGGGCGCTCGGATAAACCGTTCGACCGGTATTACTCGGCACTCGATCAAGCCGCCCACGTCAAGGCGTTCATCGCCCGTCGCGAACTGCGCAATGTTGCGCTTGCCGGTCACTCGTATGGCGGCGGCGTCGCGATCGCGCTGACGCTCGATCTGAATGAAACACGACCGGGTCTGATCAAGCAGTTGATCTTGATGAACAGCCCGGCGTTTCCGCAACCGATGTCACGCGCGGTCGGCTTCTTGCGGCTACCGATCGTGCCTTATCTGGCACTCAATATCATTCCGCCGGAAGTAACCGCGCAGATGTCGTTATCGAAGGACCTCGGCAACTTCCGTCACATCACCGAGACGGACGTCACGCGCTATGCGACGCCGCTGCGCGAGTCGGCCGCGGCCCACGCTCTGATCACGACCGCGCAACAGATCGTACCCGATAACCTGCCCGAGCTGGTGCGCCGCTATCCGACCATTCGCCAGCCCACGCTGCTCATCTGGTGCCGCGCCGATCCCGTTGTGCCGCTCGTCACCGGCATCTCGTTGAAGCGCATGCTGCCACGCTCGAGTTTGCACGTTCTCGACACCTGCATGCACGTGCCCCCGGAGGAAAGCCCGGCCGAGCTGCTGGGGCACATGCAATATTTCCTCAACGGGCAGTAGTTGCGGCCACGCTCAAGGCGTGATGACATTCGGGCAGCGTATCATTCATTAGCCCGGAGACGACCGATGCCCGCGAACGCCAAACAATCCGATGCCGAGCTGTTTGCGCTGCTGAAATCCGAATTACAAACCGCCGTTGTCGGTGACATTCTCGATCAGATGGGCTGCCGTCGTCAGTTTTTGCCGCAAGCAATCCAACCGCTCAGATCGACGATGAAGATTGCCGGACGCGCCATGCCGGTGCTCGAAGCCGACATCTTCGACGACGGCCGGGACACTTCGCGCGGGCCCCTCGCGCGCAAACAATTCGGGCTGATGCTGGAAGCGCTCGACGACCTGAAGGGTGGCGAGATCTACATCGCCACCGGTTCATCGCTGCGCTACGCGTTGTGGGGCGAATTGATGAGCACGCGCGCGATGCACCTCAATGCCGCCGGCGCCATCCTCGACGGCTATATTCGCGACGCCACCCAGATCGAAGCGTTGGGCTTCACGGTGTTTGGTCGCGGCCTCTACGCGCAAGACCAGGGGCCGCGCGGCAAAGTGATCGACTTCCGTTCGGCAATCGAGATCGATGGCGTGCGGATCGCGCCGGGCGACCTGTTGTTTGGCGACCGCGAAGGCGTACTCGTCATTCCGCGCGAAGCCGAGGACGAAGCCATCCGCCGTTCGTTGGAAAAAGCCAAGACCGAAGGTGAAGTCGGCAAAGCCATCCGCGCCGGCATGAGCACGGTCGAGGCCTGGGCAAAGTTCGGCGTGATGTGAATTTGAGCGCCTCTTTGCGGAAGACCGCGCGGCCCTAACACCACCCGTGGATGTCCCCTAAAGGAAATCCCCCCGAAGGACGCGCTACGCTCGACACCAACGCGAGTGGAACGTTCTGGCAGGCGCCACCGCAACATTTGCCTTTGACAGCACGCCGCCGCGCTCACACTCTGCGGCCAACTGTCCTCACCGCTGCGAGTTCCATCATGACCGATCAACTGCCTGCCGTGCTGAAATCCCTGCAAGCCAACGAGGAGGCAGCGCTCGCCCGGCTGTTCGAATTGTTGCGCATCGATAGCATTTCGACGGACCCGGCATTCAAGGCACGCTGCAAGGTCGCGGCCGATTGGTGCGCCAGCCAACTCAGCGAGATCGGCATTGCGGCGTCCGTGCGCCCGACGACTGGCCACCCGATGGTCGTCGGCCACAGTCACAAAATTGTGCCGAAGGGCATGCCGCACGTGCTGTTCTACGGCCACTACGACGTGCAGCCTGTCGATCCGTTGGAGCTATGGACGACGCCGCCGTTCGAGCCGCGCATCACCACCGAGAAAGGCAACGGCAAGGTCATCATCGCCCGCGGTGCCGAGGACAACAACGGCCAGCTGATGACCTTTTTCGAAGCGGCACGCGCGTGGAAGTCCGTCGCCGGCGAACTCCCCATTGCGGTGACGGTATTGCTCGAAGGCGAAGAAGAATGTGGCTCGCCGAGCCTGCCAGCGTTTCTCAAGACATCGGGTAAGGAATTGATGTGCGACTTCGCACTCGTTTGCGATACCGGACAGTGGGATAAGGACACGCCGGCCATCTCGACCATGCTGCGTGGCCTGGCCTCGACCGAAGTCATTATCCATGGTCCCTCGCGCGATCTACATTCGGGGCTGTATGGTGGCTGCGCCATCAACCCGATCCGGGTATTGAACAAGATCCTGGGCGACATGCATGATGCCAAGGGCCGCATTCGTATCAGCGGCTTCTACGACGGCATCAAGATGCCGTCTAAGGCGGTGCGGGCGCAGTGGCAGAAGCTCGCCGACGAACGCCCGGACTTCCTCAAGACGGTCGGCCTTGCCGTGCCGTCAGGCGAACAAGGCTTCAACATTGTCGAGCAGATGTGGGCGCGCCCGACCGCCGAAGTGAATGGCATAACCGGCGGCTACCAGGGTGCCGGATCGAAAACCGTCATTCCAGCACACGCTTCCGCTAAATTGACGTTCCGGCTGGTCGCGGGCCAAGACCCGGCAAAGATCACCAAGGCGTTCCAGGCGTTCGTGAAGGAGCGACTGCCGGCCGACTGCAAGGCTGAGTTCATTGGGGTGCGCGGATCACCAGCCGTCGCTTTCGATACCACCGCGCCCTACATCGCGGCTGCCGCCGCAGCGCTTGAAGAAGAATGGAAGCGTCCGGCAATCATGATGGGCATGGGCGGCTCGATCCCAATTGTGCAGTCGTTCAAGGAGACGCTGGGCATGGACAGTCTACTGGTCGGCTTCGGCCTTGATGACGATCGCATCCATTCGCCGAACGAGAAATACAACCTCACGAGCTTCAAAAAGGGTGCGCGTAGTTGGGCACGGATCATCGACCGGCTTGCCAAGACCGGTTGATCACCATAATTGCGGTGTAGTCGCACTAGTCCCTCCTTATCCGCACAGGTCCAAAATGAAACGCTTGAAGATCCCGCATGTCGCCCCGAAGAGCCGGTTGGCGATCGTTGTCGCAGCGGTTGCGGCGCTCTTTTCCGGGATCGCCGCCGAGGCCCAGCGCGCGCCTTGGGGCGGCCCAGGCCAGGGTGGCCGTCAGCAGAAGATCTATGAAGCGGGCAAGTTCGACTACTACGTGATGTCGCTGTCGTGGAGCCCGAGCTTCTGCGCCAGTGCCCGTCCAGGTGGCCGTGACGATCAGCAATGCGCACCACGCGACGGTAAGCGCTTCTCGTTCGTGCTGCATGGTCTGTGGCCGCAGTTCGAGAAGGGCTGGCCACAAGATTGCAAATCAGCGGCCGGCGATCGGGTGCCGCGTCCGGTCGCCGACCGGATGCTCGACATCATGCCGAGCGATAAGCTGGTATTCCATGAATGGCGCAAGCACGGCACCTGTTCGGGCCTCAGCATTGACGGCTATTTCAATCTGGCCCGGTCACTACACGAACGGGTGAAAGTACCGCAGCGCCTGCAACAGGTGAACGATCCGCGCCTGACGCTCTCCCCCGACGAAGTGATCAACGACTTCATCGCGGTCAATCCCGGCCTCAGCCGCAACATGATCACCGTTAAGTGCGGCGGCCCCGGCAACCGGATGGAAGAAGTCCGCGTCTGCTTCGATCGGGATGGCAAGTATCGCGCATGCGGGCGCAACGAGGACCAGCGCAAGGCTTGTTCGGCGCCGAAAATGTATATTCCACCGGTGCGTGGATAATTCTGCAGTCGTGACGCAATCGTCACAATACGGCCTTTTTTGTGGACAGCTCGCGTACTGAACGCCTGTCCCGTCAAAGTTCGTTGCTCCAGCACCGCAGTGTGGTCCAGGCTTCATTGTGCGCGTAGCGATTCGGCTCAGGCCGAACACAGCGGCAATGATGCAGAGAGCTTCAACGGACGAGCAGTGGGACGATCGAGAGTGGGCGCAAGTCCAATCGCGCTCGACGCTACATGCGAGCTACGATGAGCTGGCGCCGGAAGCGAGAGTGCATCCGCCGGCACCAGCGCCTGCCAGACGCGCACGCTCGGCGATCGGCTATGGACTCCTGGGTTTCGTGCTCGGGGCCGTCTTCTGGCATTTCGTCGGCTTTTGGGATTTCGTCGGCCAACTGATGTTCAAAGGCGGCACCAGCGGCAGCGAAATCGTACAGGGACCGCCGCCGATCAAGCTTCGCGAGCGCGTGTCCGGCGTGTCGGCGATCGCGGTTGTGGCGTCCGCCGAAGCGTGCACGATGCTGAAACTCGATCGGACCACCGGCGAGACTGCCGCCATGCCGTGCGAAGGTGAGCCTCTGCCACTTCGTAGTATCAAAGCCGCGCGACGCGAGGATCTCCGCGTGACCGCCACCCAACGGCTGATCGAGACAACTGCACGCGGTTGGGGCGCGGTAAAGATCGAGCCGCTCAATGGACAAGTCAATCAAGCCAACGCTGAGTGAACGGCGCCCATCGCACCCACTCGTTGACAAATTGTCGCTTCATCGGCATATACGGCCGCATGAACAAGGCGCTGATCATCTCCATCCGCCGACGCCGTACGAGCTTCAGCTTGCGGCGATGAGGGCGTTTGCATTTTGATATGCCCCCGAAGCCGCGCAGTTCGCCGCGGCTTTTTTGTTGGTCGCGCTCCCACATAGACCCACCATCAATAGGTGCCCCTCATGTCTTCCAGCAAATCCGGCATTAGCCACAACCTCAAGAAGCCAACCGTGTTCATCGATGGTGAAGCCGGCACCACCGGCCTCGGCATTGCACAGCGGTTGGCCGCCATTGAAGGGTTGGCCGTGCGCTCGATCGCCCCCGAAAAACGCAAGGATGCGGCTGCCAAACGCGCACTGATGCAAGAGGTCGACCTCGTCGTGCTCTGCCTGCACGATGATGCCGCCAAAGAGACCGTCGCGATCGCCGATGGGTTGGCTGGCGGTGGCCCCAAAATAGTCGACGCGTCAACCGCGCACCGCGTGGCGCCGGGCTGGGTCTACGGCTTTCCTGAAATGACATCGCAGCAAGCAGCCTTGGTTGCAAATGCCAGACGCGTCTCCAACCCTGGCTGTTATCCGACAGGCGCCGTCGCGCTCATTCGTCCGCTGGTCGATGCCGGGCTGATGCCGGCCGGCTATCCGGTAACGATCAATGCCGTGTCGGGCTATTCCGGCGGCGGCAAGGCGATGATCGAAATGTATGAGGCGGGCAAAGCACCTCCGTTCGAGCTTTACGGACTTGGGCTTTCGCACAAGCATCTGCCGGAGACCCAGTTGCACGCCGGGCTTAAGCGGCGGCCGATCTTCGTGCCGTCGGTCGGAAATTACCGGCAGGGCATGCTGGTGTCGGTGCCGCTGCATTTGGATTTGATGAAACCGGACGTGACGATTGCCGGCCTGCAAGCGGCGCTCGCCCGGCACTATGCCGGATCGGAATACGTGAAAGTGATCGGCCTCGACGACCCGAGCGTGAAGGCTGGCAAACTCGAGCCGCAAGCGCTCAACGATAGCAACGTGCTGGAATTGCGCGTGTACGGTCAAGACGCCTTACGCCAAGCCGTTCTCGTCGCCCGGTTGGACAACCTCGGCAAAGGCGCATCGGGTGCCGCCGTGCAGTCGATCAAACTGATGCTGGGTGTCGCCTGAACGGCTCTAGTCCAGATCCTCGACCTGGGCCGGACCACCGCCCTTGATGCGTTGCGCCAGGGCCGCCTCGATAAACGGGTCGATGGCGCCATCGAGCACCGCGTCGGGATCGGTACTGGCGACGCCGGTACGCACGTCTTTCACCATCTGATAAGGCTGCAACACGTAAGATCGCAACTGATGGCCCCAACCGATATCGGTCTTTGATGCAGCCTCAGCGTTGGCCTTCTGCTCGCGCCGTTTCAGTTCCGCCTCGTACAGCCTCGCACGCAACATGCCCCACGCCGTCGCGCGGTTCTTGTGTTGCGATCTTTCCTGCTGGCACGACACCGCGATGCCACTCGGAATGTGCGTGATACGCACCGCTGAATCGGTGGTGTTGATGTGCTGACCGCCGGCCCCCGAAGCACGATAAGTATCGATCCGGCAGTCGCTCTCGTTGACTTGGATATCGATCGTGTCGTCGATCACAGGATAAACCCAAGCGCTGGCAAAGCTGGTATGGCGGCGAGCGTTTGAATCGTAAGGTGAGATCCGCACCAGGCGATGCACACCCGACTCTGTTTTCAACCAGCCGTAAGCATTCTCGCCCTTGATCTCGATGGTTGCCGACTTGATGCCAGCTTCTTCGCCAGAACTCTGCTCCAATAGCGAGACCTTGAAACCGCGCTTCTCCGCCCAGCGCATGTACATGCGCAACAGCATCTGCGCCCAATCCTGGCTCTCCGTACCGCCAGCACCAGCGTGGACTTCGAGATATGTGTCGAAGCCATCGGCTTCGCCCGACAACAACGCTTCGATTTCGCGTTTCTGTCCGACCTTGAGAAGATTTCGCAGCGACGCCTCGCCTTCGAGGATGGTTGGCTCGTCGCCTTCCATTTCGCCAAGCTCGATGAGCGTCGTCGCATCGTCCAGATCGCGTTCAAGCGCGCGATACGAGGCGACCGATTTTTCCAGCGCCGTGCGCTCGCGCATCAGCTTCTGCGCCTTCGCCGGATCGTTCCAAACGGTTGGATCTTCGGCGCGGTTGTTCAGTTCGGATAAACGGCTCTCCGCAGTATCCCAGTCAAAGATGCCTCCGCAACAGGGAGAGCGACTCGCGGATGCCATCGACAAGCTTTTGGTGTTCGGCGCGCATGGGCTGCCTCGTTGGATTGAACGGTGCGAATTATTGACGTTCCGTATAGGCGCAACCGATACCGGCGAGCAAGCAGCTCCGTCAGTATTGGTCACCGCGCCCGTTCAACAGCGCGCGCGCACCGCGAGCACTGCCGGGACCGGGCCCTGGGCCCGCACCGCTGCCACCGCCTGCGCCACCATAAGCATCGCCCGACGCTGACGACTGCTGACCGGTACTTTCGTAGCCCAGAAACGAGTTCGGATCATCCGGCTCTTCCGACGGCTTGAATGCTTCCGTGATGGCGCTCTCTTCGCCGGACGACGCCCGCAATCCGGTTTTCGGATTGATTCGAACGAGCTTGAGGCCCGGAGGTTGGCGGAAGATTGCAGGTTTTTTATCGGCGAGCGCCATCTTGATGAAGTTGGCAAAGATCGGCGCTGTGATCTGTCCGCCGGTCGCGGTTTTTCCCATTGGTTTCGGGTTGTCGTAGCCGACGAATACGCCGACGACGAGATCGGGCGAATAACCCATGAACCAGACGTCTTTGCTTTCGTTGGTCGTGCCCGTCTTGCCAGCGAGCGGTACGCCCGGCACCATTTGCTTCACGACTGTCGCGGTGCCGCGTTGAATGACGCCCTCGAGGATCGAAGTCATCTGATAGGCGGTGTGTGGGTCGATCATCGGCTTGCGATCGTCGGCAACCTCCGGTTCAGCCTGACCACTCCAGACATCAGCCTTGCAGCCGGTGCAATTTCGCTCGTCATGCCGCCAAACGGTGCGGCCCCAACGGTCCTGAATACGATCGATCATGGTGGCGCGCACCTGACGCCCGCCGTTGGCCAGCATCGCGTAAGCCGTGGTCATGCGCAGCAGCGTCGTTTCACCAGCGCCGAGCGACATCGACAGCACCGGCAGTAGATCGTCGTACACGCCGAAGCGACGGGCGTATTCCGTGATCAACGGCATGCCCATGTCCTGTGCGAGCCGAACCGTCATCTGGTTGCGCGACTTCTCGACGCCAGCACGAAGGGTCGTCGGTCCGAAGGATTTGTCCTTTTGGTAGTTCTCAGGCTTCCAGGCCTCCTTGCCCGGCCCTTGATCGATTTCGATCGGCGCATCGAGCACGATCGAGGTTGGCTTGTAGCCGTTGTCGAGGGCGGCCGCATAAACCAGAGGCTTGAAGGCCGAGCCCGGCTGGCGGCGTGCTTGCACGGCACGGTCGAATTGGCTCATGGCATATGAGAAGCCACCAGCGACCGCGAGCACGCGACCGGTGTGCGGGTCCATCGCGACCAAGCCACCGCCCACATCGGGAATTTGCATCAGCGTCCAAGCGCCCGCGAGGTTCGCTTGATCTTTCGGTGCGACGTAAATCACATCGCCAAGCGCCAAGACATCGGACGGTTGCTTCGGCTGCGCGCCTTTGTTCTTGTCGGTCGCGATAAAGCGCCCGGCCCATTTCATTTCATCAAAAGCGATTTCGGCGGCCTCTCGGGCTACCACCAAGCTGCCGTCCTGCTGCCGTTGCGGACGAAGCCCGACAACGACCTTGGTCTTTTGCACGTCGAGGACAACGCCCAAACGCCACGGGGTGATGTCGCTTGCCACTTCGATAGCGCCAAGCACCGTTCCCCAATCACCAGCGATGTCGATCCGATTGATAGCGCCGCGCCAGCCTTTTTCACGATCGACGGCAACCAGCCCATCGATCAGCGCGCGCCGGGCATAGCGTTGCATCTGCGGATCGAGCGTCGTGCGCACAGACAACCCGCCGCTATACAGCTTCTCTTCGCCGTATTGGCCTAGGATGCCGCGCCTCACTTCTTCGGCGAAATACTCGGCCGCAAAAATATGCGCACCGAACGGGCGTATATTGACTTGCAGCGGCTTTTTGCGCGCCGCCTCGGCTTCATCCCGCTTGATGTATCCGTTGTCGGCCATCTGGCCGAGGATCCAATTGCGCCGCTCGGTCGCCTTCGCGGTATTGCGGAACGGATGATAGTTGTTCGGGCCTTTCGGCAAGGCGGCGAGGTAGGCCGCCTCTTCCGGCAACAGATCCGAAAGTTCCTTGCTGAAGTAGTTCAGCGAGGCAGCCGCAACACCGTATGAGTTGATGCCGAGAAAAATTTCATTGAGGTACAGCTCGAGGATCTTGTCCTTCGAGTAGGCGCGCTCGATGCGTACCGCCAGAATCGCTTCCTTGATCTTGCGCTCGAGTTTGCGCTCGTTGGTTAGAAGGAAGTTCTTGGCGACCTGCTGCGTGATGGTCGAGGCACCCTCGGCGCGACTGCCCGGATTGGTGATCTGCTTCGAGATGACGCGGCCTATGCCGACGAAATCCAGTCCGCCGTGCTCGTAGAAGCGCTTGTCTTCCGCCGATAAGAACGCGCCGAGCACCATTTTTGGAACGGTGTTGATCGGCACGAAAATACGCCGTTCGCGGGCGTACTCGGCAATCAGCGAGCCGTCGTGCGCGTGGATGCGCGTCATCACCGGCGGCTCGTAGTTAGCGAGGCTCTCGTAGGACGGTAGATCCTTGGAGGCTTTCCACAGCAGGTAGCCGACGACCGACGAGACGCCGATGAAGGCGACCACGCCAAACGCAAACATGAAGCCAAGGAAGCTCAGCAGCGCGCTCTTGCGCCGCTTTTTCTTCCGTGCCCTCGGCTCGACCGGCGGCGGTAGCACAGGCGCGCGCATGTTCCTCGATTCCAGACCTTCAAAAGGTTGCTTAGTCGGGGTGGGCGCTAGCAGCAAGTGCGATCCCACATCCATCCGCAGAATAGCGGGGAATGTGGCTAGAAGCAGTCGGCCCTAAACCCATTGTAGCACCGATCGAAATTCTATTTCGCAGCGGTCGCCGGACGTTTGGCGAAAAACGTATCGACCGCGGTCGCGATGGAACCGCCAACCTGCTTCTGCCATTCCGGCGACTGCAACAATTTTTGATCTTGAACGTTGCTCATATAACCCAATTCGATGAGTACTGACGGCGTCTGCGTCTGCTTCAGCACCTTGAAAGCAGCGGATCGCTGAGGGTCGCGCGCTAACGCCACGTGCCCGCGAAGCTCGGTGACGAGGGTGCCTCGGAAGTCGTGCGAGAAGTTGGAGGTCTCGCGCTTCAACAAATCGACGAGGATATTGCGCACCTGGTCATGCTCTTGACCCGAGCCCCGCTCCAATCCGGCGAGCAAATCGGCTGCGTTTTCTTTTTCCGCAAGCACACGCGCCTGTTCATCGGAGGCTTGTTCCGACAGGGTATAGACGGTCGCGCCGCGAATATTCTGCGCCAGGTTCGTTTCGCCCACTGAATCGGCATGAATCGAGATGAACAGGTCGGCCCGGAGTTTGCTGGACGTTTTCAGGCGCTGATCCAGCGAGACGAAAACGTCGCCGGAGCGCGTCATTGCGACATCGTACCGTCCGGTCGCGATCAAGGCGGCACGTACATTGCGCGCAACCGCCAACACCACGTTCTTCTCGTATACCGTCTGCATAACGGCCCCCGGATCGAGCCCGCCGTGGCCCGGATCAATCACAATCACCGGTTTCGAATTGAGCTTGCCCGATGCGGCCGGCAGATCCTCGAATGAGCTGGATTTGAGGGGCGGCGCGGCTCCGCGTGGTTGCGTTTTGAGGATTCCGGCGAACGTCGCTGCATCGGTGGGGACGACATCCAATACGAATTGCCATGATTGATTGCCGGGCTTGGGTAGCACTTGCGAGCGCTCGACCCGGATTGGCGTCGCAGCGTCAAATACGATGCGAGATTTGCGCGCCGCAAACAGGCCGTAGCGCCACGCAGTAACGACCCCATGCGCGGCCGGTACTTCGGCCAGTGTAAACTTGAATTGCAAATCCGCGACATCGACGATCAGCCGCGACGGCTCGCCTAGGACGAAGATGTTCGGCTTGATCGGCGCCGTAATGTCGAAAGCGATGCGGGTCCGGCTTTGGTCACCAGAGAATTTAACGCCCGTCACCCGGACGGCTACCGGTTGTACTGGTGCTGTTGCGAGCGGCTCGGCGCTGGTTGCAGTTGGCGCCACCGGGGCAGCTTTGGCGGTGGGAACCGTAACCGCCGGAGATACAATTGCTCCCGCCTTCGTCGTTTGCGCCATGCTGCACAGAGGCAGCACGGTGTTCATGACGAGCACTAGCGTCAGCAGTGTTGGCACACCCTGGAGCACGAATTCCTAACCTTTACCTCATCCCAACGCGCAAGTTCACAACACGCAGATGCACCGGCAGGCAAGTGCACCAACGCACAAAATAGCATCACCCAGGTCGTTGGCCGCGATTTTGGGCAATCAATCCAGCAAAGTTGCAGATGCTTTTGTTCGCGAGCCCCCAATTAAGGGTATCGTAAGGCCAATCACGCAACTTGAAACCCGGTTGGACACCGACTTACGGCGAAGCTGCACTATAACAGCCTTGCTTGGCGTCGAGCTAACCCGTAATGTTTTATTTGCGTCGATCGCCGTGGTTTCTCGTCCCGGTGTGATGATTTGGCAGATCGTTGACCGGTCGGCCCAGCGAACCGTGGTGCATCGCGCATGACGACTGTCGCTAAAATCCTTCACATCGTGTGAGTGCTGGGCGGCTGGTGCCGGTCGCAAGGGCCGTCAAACAAGGCTCAATCGCAATGCGTGCTCCATTCGATTGGAGAACGCGACGAGGAAGTAAGTCTTGAGCGACACCGATGCCTCCGGTGCAAGTTTTATTGCACAGACCGGTTTTTGCACACTCGGCCAGCCACGAAAGGCAGCTCGGCTCAACGTGCGTAGTCCCTGGTCACTTGCCGGACGGCCGAAATAGCCAATGGCGATGATCGGACGCGATTAGATCCCTAGGTATCGACACTGATCGTCGGCAATGGGAACAAACCGCGAAACAATATCTCGAGCCGATTGAAGTCGTCGGTTCGCTCATGGAACCAAGGCCAGACATGACGGTCGCAGGCACAAGGCAAATTGCTGGAGGGGATCGACGCTGCCGTCGTGGCGCGCAGATCTTCTCATTTGTCTCGTCGCCATGCCTCATGGCCACACTCATCCGGGTTATCGCCCGCGATTTTCGCAAACTCTACACTCACATTTTTCCTAGCAACCAAACACGTGCGCCCGGATCGGGCTGCCAGCCGGCTCCACGCGAGCCGAACGACCACTATGACACTGGACCGATTGTGCGCAAGCACGGCGTCGGACCAGGGCCGTCGGACGTCGTTCGAGCATCCGCGTCGGTCAAGCCGTGCGAGGCCCGGCCGCCCCTCCGGCGCGCGAAGGACCCAATCACATGTCCCACAATAAAATGCTTATCGATGCCACCCACCCAGAGGAGACGCGCGTCGTCGTTCTACGCAATAGCCGCGTAGAGGAATTCGACTTCGAGTCCGCCGCCCGCAAGCTTTTGCGTGGCAATATCTATTTGGCAAAAGTCACACGCGTCGAACCATCGCTGCAGGCGGCGTTCATCGACTACGGCGGAAACCGGCACGGGTTTCTGGCGTTCAACGAAATTCACCCCGACTACTACACAATTCCTGTAGCTGACCGGCAGGCGCTTCTCGACGAGGAGGCCGCCGCCGATGCTGCCGAGGAAGCCGAGGCCGACCGTCGCGCCGAAGCTCGTGCCTCTCGTGGTGGTGACGAAAACGATCACGACGACGCGGAAGACAATGCCGTTGACGTATCGGATCTACTGCCGCCCGAGACGATCGAACCGATCGGCCCCGGCGGGTTACCGCTCGGCGCAACGGACAGCCGCGACGAGATCGCCTCCGCACCCATCGTCCCACATGCATCGTCCACCGAGTTCAGCGCCGAGGATCATCACGCGACACATGTTGCCGCGAACGATTACGAGCCGATGACCGCCACCGCCACTGCGGACGGCGAAACCGCTCCGGTTACCGCCGAGGCTGTTGAAGTCGTCGGCGTCGAGGATGGCGTCGAGGAAATGCCGACCCGCCCACGCCGGCGCGCGCGCTCCTACAAAATTCAAGAAGTGATCAAGCGCCGCCAAATTATTCTGGTGCAGATCGTCAAGGAAGAGCGCGGCACCAAGGGCGCGGCACTCACCACGTATCTGTCGCTTGCTGGCCGCTACACCGTTCTCATGCCGAACACGGCACGCGGCGGCGGCATCAGCCGTAAAATCACGAATGCGCAAGACCGTAAGCGTTTGAAGGCGATCGCCCAGGAGCTCGACGTGCCGGAAGGCATGGGCCTGATCATTCGGACGGCCGGTGCCGCCCGGACATCACAAGAAATCAAGCGCGATTTCGAATACCTGCTTCGCCTGTGGGAAAACGTCCGCGATATGACGCTGCAGTCGACCGCACCTAGCCTCGTTTACGAGGAGGGCGATCTGATCAAGCGGTCGATCCGCGATTTGTACACCAAGGAGATCGACGAGGTCGTTGTCGCCGGTTCCGCGGCCCATCGCGAGGCTCGCGATTTCATGCGGATGCTGATGCCGAGCCACGCCAAGAACGTGATCGACTATCGCGACCCGGAGCCGCTGTTCAACAAGTACCAGATCGAGAAGCAGCTGAACGCGATGTTCAGTCCATTCGTCAATCTGCGCTCTGGCGGCTATCTGGTGATTAACCAGACCGAAGCGCTGGTTGCGATCGACATCAACTCCGGCAAATCGACCCGCGAGTTCTCGATCGAGGAGACGGCCCTCAACACCAACCTCGAGGCCGCCGACGAAATCGCGCGCCAACTCAAGCTGCGCGATCTCGCCGGACTGATCGTCATCGACTTCATAGACATGGAGGAGAAGCGGAACAACCGCTCCGTCGAACGCCGTATCAAGGATGCGCTGCGCTTCGATCGTGCCCGCATTCAGGTCGGCCGCATCAGTCATTTCGGTCTGCTCGAAATGTCCCGGCAACGCCTGCGCACCGGCGTTCTCGAAGGCTCGACGACCCAGTGCCCGCATTGCCAGGGCACCGGCATCATCCGCTCCACTGAGTCGGTGGCGCTGGCCGTCATTCGTGCCCTCGAAGATACCCTCATCGCCAACGGACGTTCATCGCTGGTCGCAACGACCTCGGCCGGTGTCGCGCTCTATATCTTGAACCACAAGCGCGCTTTCATCGTCGACATGGAACATCGCTACGGTGTTTCGGTGACCGTGCAGGCGAGCGACAAGGTGCAGGGCTCAAACTTCACCATCGAGAAATCGAACCTACCGCTGATCGCGGCTCGCCGTCCCGACAAGGCCGCCGTCAACATGGACTGGGGCTTCGACGGCGAAAACGAAGCGCCTGCCGCGGCGGACGCACCAATTTCGCAACCCGACGAGATTGAAGAGCACGATGATGCTCCAACAGAAAGCCGCGACACCGACGAAGCAACGAATGGTGACGCACCGCGCGGGCGCAAGCGTCGCCGCCGGCGTGGCGGACGTGGCAATGATCGTGGCGATGACCGGGGCCAAGGTCGCGGCGAACAACGCGCCAGCGGTGCTCCATCGACACATGCCGATGATGATGAGCGGCCATCGCGACAGCCGAGCGGCGAGCTCGAGGAACTCGGCGATAACGACGATGCCGGCCCCGAAGATAATCAGCGCCGGGAAGCTCGCGATGACAACGCTGCTGGTGCCAATCGCCCATCGGAGCGTGGTGGCGAGCGTGGCGAACGAGACGGTGGCACCGAAGCCGGTGGTGGTCGTCGCGGCCGTCGCCGTGGACGTCGTGGCGGTCGCCGTGGTGGCCGTGAACGCGAGCCAATGCGTGCCGCCGACGGCTCGCTCGTTGAAGGCTCGCCAAATGGCGCACACGATCACGACGCGCCTCACGGTGGCAATGAACCGCTGCACGCAGCCGACCACTCAGATGGTGGATACGCGCATGACACGGGTTCCTCGCTGCCGATCGCGAGTGAACCGCGTGGCTCTAACGGATCGAACGACGCGCACGCGCCCACGGCACACACAACGCCGCACGCTGAACCCGCACCAGTGATGGTGGCGCCAGCGCCGGCCGCACATTCCCCAAGTGTTGATCCGGCACCAAGGGTCGAGCCGGTTCATGCCGCGCGTGCTCCGGCGCCTGACGTTGTTGTGCCGGCAGTCGCTGTTGTGCCGGCAGCGATTGCGGCCGCTACCGACATACCCGACGACGACAAACCGGTTCGCAAGGGCTGGTGGCAGCGCCGCTTTTCCGGCGAGTAGTTCAAGATCAAAGTGCCAGTCAGCAGAGATCCGCTGACTGGCACTTTTCATCTCATCTTGCCTTCCCGGGCTTGCGCGCAGCGCAGAGACCCGGGATCGCGTCTTATCGATTGCACGCGATTTCGGATAACCCTGCCGACGCAACGTGTGGCTGGGACAGTCAACGGAATTCCGATGACTGTCCCCAAACTTATCCACGGTTCCCCGCCGCATGAGATACTCCTCGTGTTCTACTTCACGAGGGTGCGCTCCGGAGGCGTTCGTTGTGCGGAGTAGAATGGACGGTCCTGGCAATTTATCCCGCGCACGTGGCGGGGACTCTGGGAGGGAGGTGCGTTACCCTGTAGCGAGACCAGGGGATGGCTAGAGGCTGTTGTAACAAGCCTCGAAAGCTCGCCTAAAACGCATTGTACCCCATAATCCGTTCGGCGGGGTGGCCCTGAGCCACTTTTACTACCCCCCGGCGAATACTCGCCGTGGATCACGGCCACCCCGCTCCCTCGATTGAGGGAAAAAAGAAGCCATCCACGCATCAAATCAGTTTGCACGCAAAAAGTTGTAGCTGCACTTAAAGTCGGCCGATTGCCCCGCTGCTCCACCTCGCCTATGTCTCAGCCACACACTTGAAGTTTCAAGAACGGTGCGACCTATGTCCGAATTGCTGATCGAACTGTTTTCCGAAGAAATCCCGGCACGCATGCAATTGCGGGCAGGCGAAGATCTCCGCAAATTGGTGGTCGACGGGCTGAAGGCGCAAGGCTTGACGGTCGGAACCGCGCGCGTGTTCATTACGCCGCGCCGATTGACGCTTGTCATCGACGATGTGCCGGCCGGCTCAGCCGCGGTTCGTGAAGAAAAGAAGGGCCCACGCACCGGTGCACCCGATGCCGCGATCCAGGGTTTCCTGAAGGGCGCGGGCTTCAAGTCACTGGACGACGCCACTCTCGTCAAGGATGAAAAGAAGGGCGATTTCTACATCGCGGTGATTGAGAAGCCGGGCCGAGCCGCCGGTGAAATCATTTCAGCCGTTGTGACCGATACGATCGCGAAATTTCCGTGGCCAAAGTCGATGCGGTGGGGCACCGGTGCGCTCACTTGGGTCCGCCCGCTGCACTCGATCCTGTGCTTGCTTGGCGGCCACATCGTCCCCTTCAAAATCGCGAATATCGAAAGCGGCGATACCACCGAAGGCCACCGCTTCCTGTCGCCAGGCCGCTTCGCCGTCAAGAACTTCGCCGACTACGAAAAGAAATTGACGGCGGCACACGTGCTGATCGATCCGGCGGTACGTGCGAAAATGATCGCCGAGCAGGCTCATGCCTTAGCCAAAAAGCACAAGCTCGTGCTCGTCGAGGACGAAGGCTTGCTCGCCGAGAACGCCGGACTCAACGAGTGGCCAACCGTCCTCATGGGCACGTTCGACGAGAGCTTCCTCGAAGTTCCAGCCGAGTGCCTGACCACCTCGATGCGCAGTCATCAGAAGTGCTTTTCCCTGCGCGATCCCAAGACCGGCAAACTGGCCAATCGCTTTCTCCTGGTGTCGAACATCACGGCGGCCGATGGCGGTGAAGCGATCATCCACGGCAACCAGAAAGTGATCCGCGCCCGGTTGTCGGACGCCAAGTTCTTCTGGGAGCAGGACCTGAAGCGCCGATTGGAGCCGATGCACTTCGAGCTCAAGGGCATCACCTTCCATGAGAAACTGGGCACCCAATGGGACCGGATGGAGCGGATCACCGAACTGGCGCGTCAAATTGCCGGCGCCGTCGATGCAGAGCCGGAGCTAGCGGGGCGCGCGGCCCAATTGTGCAAGGCCGATCTCGTATCCGGCATGGTCGGCGAGTTCCCAGAGCTACAGGGATTGATAGGCCGTTATCTCGCCGAAGCCGAGAAGATGGAGCCCAAGGTCGCGCGCGCCATCGAGCTGCATTACAAACCCAAAGGCCCGACCGACACGGTCCCTAAGGAAGAGGATGGCGATGCCGTCGCGATCGCGGTGGCGCTGGCCGACAAGCTCGACACGCTGGTTGGCTTCTGGGCGATCAACGAAAAGCCGACCGGCTCCGGCGATCCGTATCAGCTGCGGCGTGCGGCGTTGGGTGTGATCCGACTCGTACTGGAGAATGATATTCGGTTGCCGCTGCTTGCGCTCATTCAGAAACATTATAGCGAGCGGTTGAGCAAGCCGGTTGCCGGGCTGACGCCACCGGAAGTCTTGCTCAAGGGTGTCGGTTCGCACGGGCTGGGACTGGACCTCCTCGGGTTCTTCGCCGATCGCCTCAAAGTCTACCTGCGCGATCAGGGCGCACGTCACGATCTCATCGACGCGGTGTTCTCCCTCGGTGGCCAGGATGATCTGGCGCTCATCGTCAAGCGCGTGAACGCACTAGGTAACTTCCTGAAAACCAGCGATGGTGCCAACCTGCTCGCCGGCGTCAAGCGCGCGGCCAATATCCTCGGTATCGAAGAGAAAAAAGACAAGTCGAGTTACGATGGCATTTACGATTTGAAGCTGCTCAAGGAGAACGAAGAGCTCGCGTTGGCGGCCGCCATCGAAGGTGTCAAACAAGATACCAAGGCCGCCATCAACGTCGAAAACTTCGACGGAGCGATGCGCGCATTGGCCGAACTGCGCCGTCCGGTCGATGCCTTTTTTGAGAAGGTAACCGTCAACGATAAGGATCCGGCGATCCGCCTCAACCGGCTGAAGCTGCTTTCCGAAATCCGCACCGCAACGGCCCAGGTGGCCGACTTCTCGAAGATCGCCGGTTAGGGAATACGCATGAACCCACACTTGTTCGTCTACGGCACGCTGAAGTCCACCGCGACCGCCGTCCTCGGGCGTGACATGCGATTGCGGTTGCGACGTGAGGCGCGCGTCGTCGGACCGGCAAGCATTCTGGGGCAACTGTATGATCGGGGTCGCTATCCTGTTCTAGTTATCAACGCCGGCATGACCGATCGTGTGCACGGCGAGCTGATCGAAATCTCGGACCCCGCAATCACCTTACCGTGGCTCGACGCATACGAGGGCATCGGCCGCCATGCCTCGGGCGCCGATGAGTATCAGCGGGTCGAGCGATCAGTCGAGCAAGCGGCTGGCGGAGCGATAACCGCGTCGGTCTACGTCTACCAAAAACCAATCGCCGGCTTGCCTCGCATTCAAAGCGGCCGTTGGACCGGCTAAGCAGCAGACGCCTCGACTGCCGCCAAGCCCTCGATCTCGAAACGAATTTTATCGCCCGCCGACACGCCGAACGTCGGCACCACGCTACCCGTGATCACCACCTGCCCCGCTTCCAATGGACGTCCCCGATCGGCGGCAAGGTTCGCGCACCAAGCAAGCGCACCCAGCGGATCGTCGGTCAATCCCTCGCGCGGATCAGCGCCGTTGATCGTGAGCCGGCCCTTCAGACCGTTGAGATTGCGCTGCGGATCGACCTTGATTGCGGGACCAAGCACGATGCCGGCATTCCAGGCATTGTCGGCGATCAACGTATATGCCTTCGTCGATTTGTAGTGCGCATTACGATCCTCGATCAGCTCGAAGGCTGGCATTACGTCGGATACCGCCTCGCGCACACTCTGCGCGGTGTAGGGCTGAGCGCCTTTTGAAAGTGTGTGTGACACGCGCACCGCAAGTTCGCATTCGAGCACGAGGTGCATGTGATCGGCGAGGCGCAACGTCACGCCGGAGGCATGAATACGCTTCGAGTAAAGCATACCACCGCATGGATGATCGATACCCATCAGGGCCTGCATCACCTTGGTAGTCGTGGCGATTTTTAATCCGCCGACCGGACCGTACAGCGGTATCCAATGTACCCGGAGCGCTTCTTGCGCAGCATACGCATCGGCGACAGTGGGCGGCGCCAGATGCTCTGGAAGATTGACGTAGGGCTGCTTGCCATTGTGCGCATCGGCAATAAATTGCGCGGCAGCAATTGCATCGAAGGCTAACATCGGCGAACTCCACTTCTCATCGTCGGTTGCGATGAAGCTTGCTTGGCGTCGCCCAAGCTCAGCACCCGCTTGCATCGACGTCAATCACACAACTCCCAACCGCAACAGATCGTGCACGTGGATCACACCGACGGGAATGCCTTTTTCGACCACGAACAGCGCGGTGATGCGGGACGTATTGATTTGCTCGAGGGCGGCCGATGCCAGCAACGTCGGTGCGACCGTCTTTGGTTTCCGCGTCATGATTTGACCAACCGTCGAATTCAACAAATCCGCGCCCATATGACGACGCAAATCGCCATCGGTAACGATGCCGACGAAGCGCCCGTTAATGTCGACGATGCCTAGGCAGCCGAGCGCCTTCGCCGTCATGGTGACCAGCGCCTTGCCCATCACTTCATCCTCGCGCGCGAGCGGCAAGCGCTCGCCGGTATGCATCACGTCGGCAACGAACTTCAACTTCGCGCCAAGCGAGCCGCCAGGGTGAAAAACTTTGAAGTCGTGGGCGGTGAAGCCCTTGGCCTCCAGCAGCGCGACGGCCAAGCAATCGCCCATCGCCAGCGTCATCGTGGTCGACGTCGTGGGTGCTAAACCATGTGGACAGGCTTCCGGAGCGCGGGGCAATTCCAGCACCACTGTTGCCGCGCGCCCCAGCGCACTATCCGCCCGAGAGGTGATGGCGATCAGCGGCACCGCGAACCGGACGGCGAACGTCAAAATGTTGGACAACTCGACCGTCTCGCCGGACCACGACAGTGCGAGGATCGCATCCTCACGCGTGATCATCCCAAGGTCGCCGTGCGATGCTTCGGTTGGGTGGACAAAGTGCGCCGGCGTGCCGGTCGAGGCGAAGGTTGCCGCGATCTTCTGGCCGATGTGGCCGCTTTTGCCGATACCGGTGACGATCACCCGGCCCTTCGTTCCTTTCAAGAACTCAATGGCATGGGCGAAGGGTGCCGCGAGCGCGCCGCCCAGCGCCTGATGCAGATCGGCAATTCCCTGCCCTTCCATTTCGAGCGTGCGTTGCGCCGACGCAATCACCGGTGCGACGCCCGCCGTTGGCGCGTTGTCATCCAAGCGGGCGGCTGCCGAGAGGTTCATCGCATACTCCTGTAAGGGCGGAATCGGCACGTCGATCCATACTATCAAACTAAGTCCGTGGGTCCAAACCGCAGCGTTACCGGGCGCCGCATCGTGCCTCCGGTCGCCCATCTAAACGAGGCGTTAATACACTGATCATAGGCTCGGGCTGAAATTCGTTCCGCGTTCCTAAATCGATTCGGTTCCGCGGAGCGCGCACCTTGAACGTCGGCAGACACGTTGCCTGGTTTGGCCTAGGCTTCGGAGCAATCACTCTTTTGGGATTGGTTGCCGATCCGCGCCCTGCGCGTGCGCAAGGTACCGGCTCCTCGATCACCACGATCAATCCGCCACCGCGCGCGCAAGAAGTTCAGCCGCGCCGAGGCGGATTGCCTGTTGCCGTTGACCCGGCAGCGTCCGAACCGAAACTGCGCGGCACCAGCGTTCCCGCAACGATCGGTGATGAGCCGGCAGCCGATGGCCGCGACAGCAACGAAGGTGGCGAAACAGCCGACGACGGCATGCCTCAGGATACCGTTGGCCAACGCCAAGCTCCCCGCGACGGTGATGTCAACCAGCAAGATGCGATCGCGCCGAACCAGGATGGCGTGATCCCAACCGGCGAGCCGCGCGGCCCACAAGATGGTGCCGACACTACTGCCATCGACACCCGCTCGGCCGACGACATCGCGGTATTCGAGAACCCGCCCGCTGGTTTCGACCCAGCTCTGTTTCAAGCCGAAGTTGACCCTATCCTCGACCGCCGGCCCGAACGCCTCTTTCGCTTCGAGCCGTTCGATGCGCGTGGCATCCGCCTTGGTACGTTCGTGCTGCTGCCCGAGGCGGAACTTGGAACCTCTTTCTTCTCGAACGTGTTTCGCTCCTCCAACCCGCGCTCAGACGTCGCGTTCGACGTCCGCCCGTCGGCGCGCCTGGTATCCAACTGGCGCCAACACGCCGTCGAATTCCGTGCTGTTGGTGCGCTGAGCCAGTTCACCGAATTCACTTCCGAAGGCGATCGCGCCTACACGCTGGAAGCGCGCGGCCGCTATGATCTGTCGAAGCGTACCAATATCGAAGCCTTGGTATCGCGGGACCTAAGTCAAGAGAGCCGCTCTTCGATCAATGCGCCAGCCTCTGCAGCCGACCGCGCTAACATCACGACGGATCGGTTTGCCACCACTCTCAATCATCGCTTCAACCGGTTGAGCCTGCAGCTGCGCGGCTCCGTCGCGGAAGTCAATTACGGTAACACCGACGCGATCGGTGGTGGCGTGATTTCGAACATCGACCGCGATTTGCGCACGACCGAACAAGCTGTACGTACCGCCTGGGAATTCAAGCCCACACTGTTCGGCTTTGTCGAAGCGGGCCTCAACCAACGCACCTATAAGGCCGCAACACTCTCGGACGGCATCTTGCGGGACTCGAATGGCGAGCGCTACCGCGTGGGTGTCTCGTTCGGCAACGCAGGCCAAAAACTGCGCGGCGAAATCAGTACCGGATTTGGTAGTCAGCGACCGGAGGATGCGCGCTTGCGTGAAATCAACGGCATCTTGTTCGACGCCAATCTTGCTTACCGCTACAGCGCCCTGACCTCGTTTCTGTTGACCGCCAAATCGGATGTTGCTGAGTCGACGCTGGCAAATTCCGGCGGCGCGTTCTCACGTCAAGCCGGAATCGAAGCACGCCACGCATTTCATCGCTATCTGATCGGGACTGCGGGCTTGACCTATACCACGCAGGATTTCGAGGGCATCACTCAGCAAGAGCACGAGTGGAAATCGGCACTCGGCCTCGAATACTTCGTCAGTCGCGAGGTGACACTGTTCGGTCGGTATCAGCACACGGCGTTCGACTCCACCGATCGTTCGCGCAACTACAATGCCGATGAAGTTCGCGTGGGTGTGCGCGTCAGGCAGTAGCTGGTCAGTTCGGCGCAACGGCGAGCACGATGCCTTCAACGCCGATGATTTTGACGGTCGCACCTGCGGGCATATCGATACCTTTGGCAATCCATAATGTATCGCCGATGCGCACCTTGCCGCGTCCTTCAACGATGGCGTCTTCGACGACCACCGTGCGTCCGACATACTGCTGACCACGAATGTTCAGATCCGGCTCATCGCTCGCCACGCGTTTCGGATCGGCATAACTGCGCATGACATAAACGACGACGCAGGCGATCAATCCAAAGGCGATGAGTTGCCACGTCCAAGCCAAGCCGGTGAGCAACGCCAAACAGCCGACGATTGCTGCCGCAAATCCGAACCAGATGAAATGGACACCCGGCAGAACAATTTCCAGGCCGAGCAGCAAGGCCGCCACCAAGAACCAGTTCCAAGGGCCGAGCTGCCCGAAGAAATCAACGAGAGATGACATTGAAGCAAACCCACCGGTGAATTGGAATTTTGCAGATAGCATAACATCAGGTTGTTAATAGCGCTCGAAGCCACGCATCAATTCCCAATCCGTGATGCGGCGGTCATACTCGAATTGCTCCCACTTTGCGGTGTGGACGTAGTGGTCGACCACGGCATCGCCGAACGCCGCCCGCATGAATTCGCTTCTGTCGAGGGCGGCGGTCGCATCGCGCAGGGTCTTCGGCACTTCCGGCAAGGCCTTACCGCCATAGGCGTCACCAGCGTGGGGCGCTGCCAATTCGAGCTTCTCGTCGATGCCGGCAAGGCCGGTCGCAATCAGCGCTGCGAACGCCAGATACGGGTTTAGATCGGCGCCGCCAACACGGCATTCGATGCGGATGCCTTTGGTCTTTTCACCGCACAAACGGAATCCGGCCGTTCGATTGTCGCGGCTCCACACGGTCTTGGTCGGCGCAAACGTTCCCGCCTGGAAGCGTTTGTACGAGTTGATGTAGGGGGCGAGAAAGTAGGTCATCTCGGACGCGTATTTGATCTGGCCGGCGACGAAAGAACGCATCAGCGGCGACATGCCGTACTCGGCCTTTTGGTCGAGGAACAGCGGTGTCTTGCCCGCCGCATCCCATAGCGACGCGTGCACATGCGCCGACGAGCCCGCAAGATCGTAGCGCCATTTCGACATGAAGGTGACGGCCTTGCCTTGCGCCCAGGCAATTTCCTTGATGCCATTTTTCATGATCACGTGCCGATCGGCCATCTCGAGCGCATCGGAGTAGCGCACGTTGATCTCTTCCTGGCCCGGCCCCCATTCGCCTTTCGAATTCTCGACCGGAATCCCGGCGCCTTGCAGCCCCTTGCGGACGGCGCGCATGACGCCTTCCTCTTTGGTGGTTTGCAGAATGTTGTAATCCTGGATGTAACTTCCGCTCGTCTTCAGGCCGTGGAAGCGTTTGTTCGCGGCACTCTCGAAGCTCTCATCGAACAGATAGAATTCGAGTTCGGACGCGAGATAGGCCCGCATGTTTCGCTCCGTGACACGCGCGACCTGGCGCTTGAGGATCTGGCGCGGCGAGTGCGGCACATCGTGATGATGGTGGTCGAGGACATCGCACAATACGAGTGCCGTGCCTTCGAGCCACGGCGTGCGCGTTAGCGTCGTCATGTCCGGCTTCATGATGAAGTCGCCATAGCCCTTGGTCCAACTGGCGGCGGCATACCCCGGCACCGGCTCCATATCGATGTCGTTGGCGAGCAGGTAGTCGCAAGCGTGGGTCTCCTCGTGCGCACCACCGACAAAAAATTGTGCCTGAAAACGCTTGCCGATCAGCCGGCCCTGCATATCGGCGAAGGCGACGATCACGGTGTCGATCTCGCCGACCTCGACCGCCTCTTTCAGCGCGTCAAATGAAAGATTTCCAGCCATGATGCGGTGGTCCTTATCGATGTCGTATCCAAGCGTTCATGGTGGCCTGACGCCGTCCGGTTGTCGAGAGTAGGTGTCGAATTGCGGGTGCGATCGACCGTGTTTCCACACCTCCACCGCCCGGCAGCGCTTGGCGCTCCGGGGTGTGCGTCCGTTCATTCGAACCGGGAGACAAAAGTCCCGGGAAGCGGGACGGCGATTAGCCGCCTTGTATGTTTGTGGGGATGGGCTCATCGCCTATCGGGATTTCGAGCCCCGATATCCAGACGCTTGCGCAAGGTTGCCCTCGCACTCGCATCCGCGTCCCGCTGCGATGACGTGTTGTGGCCCGCACGTCCCGCCCATCCGAAGCGGAACAGAGCCAGCGTACGTGATCGCCAACCCGCAGGGTGCACTCAGGGAGCTTAGGCCCTGGCACATCATCGCTCATCCCAGACGA
>JANLPY010000265.1:0-2969 GCA_031367505.1 Hyphomicrobiaceae bacterium
TCTGGAAACAGAAATCTTCGCCAGCAGCACCCGCTTTGATGCGCTCAATCGGCCGATCCAGTTAATTGCACCGCACAGCAACCAGCCCAACACTAAATTCAACGTTATCCGTCCCGGCTACAACGACGCCAATTTGCTGGAACAGGTCGATGCCTGGCTGGGGCAGGCCGCCGAGCCATCCGCCTTACTCGCCCCGCCGTCGGCGAATCTGCATGCCGTCACCAACATCGACTACGACGCCAAGGGCCAGCGCACCCGCATCGCTTACGGCAACGGTGCGCTGACCGAGTACACATATGACGATAAAACCTTCCGCCTCATCCATTTGAAGACCAGTCGCACGGCCGCACCCCAGGGAAACGCGGTATTCCAGGATTTGTTCTACACCTACGACCCCGCCGGCAACATCACCCATATTCGCGACGATGCGCAACAGAAGATAATTTTCAATGGCCAGGTCGTACCACCGCAGTGCGACTATGCCTACGACGCCATCTACCGGCTGATCAACGCAACCGGCCGCGAACACATCGGCCAACTCGCACAGCCGCAAACCAGTTGGAAGGACGAGTTCCGCGTCAATCTGCCGCAACCCGGCGACGGCAAGGCGATGCGCAACTACACCGAACAGTATCTGTATGACGCCGTCGGCAATTTCGAGAAGCTGATCCATCAGGTGGCCAGCGGCACCTGGATGCGCGCCTACACCTACAACGAAGCGAGCCTGATCGAGGCTGCCAAGAAGAGCAACCGCCTGAGCAGCACGACGGTAGGCGCAACGACCGAGCCCTACACCCATGATGCCCACGGCAACATGACGAGCATGCCGCACCTCACGCTGATGCAATGGGACTTCAAGGATCAGTTGAGCGCGACCTCGCGCCAGACCGTCAATGCGACTCCGCCGCCCGACAAGGTGCCGGAGACGACCTTCTATGCTTACGACGCTGGCGGGCAGCGGGTGCGCAAGGTCACTGAGCGGCAGAACGGGTCACGCAAGGCGGAACGCATTTACCTTGGCGGTTTCGAGATTTACCGGGAGTTTGATGGTAGTGGCGCCGGCATCGCGCTCGAACGCGAGACCTTGCACATCATGGACGACAAGCAGCGGATCGCGCTGGTCGAGACGCGAACGCTCGGCAACGACGGCTCACCGCCGCAGCTCGTCCGCTATCAGTTTGGTAACCACCTTGGGTCAGCTAGTCTCGAATTAGATGACAAGGGGGGCGTCATTTCTTACGAGGAGTACACGCCGTACGGCAGTACATCGTATCAGGCAGTGGATCAAAGTATTAAAGCGGCTGCGAAGCGGTATCGGTACACGGGGAAAGAGCGTGATGAGGAGACGGGGTTTAGCTATCACCGCGCTCGATATTACGCGCCGTGGTTGGGACGGTGGACCGCTTCTGACCCATCAGGAATTGCCACTGGCTTGAATCCATTTGAGTACTGCCATTGCTGTCCTAACCGATTTGTAGATAACGACGGGGAAAAACCTCAAAATTGGACAAGAACGTTTTGGATTCCAGGTCCCAACCAAGCCGGCCCCGCGTCGACAGCAACCCAAAAACCCACGATTGCTACATCGGCGGCCCCGGTAATCAAACCCGTTCCGTCTACCTCTGACATACCTACTCCAGACAATAGGAACCCGCCCTTCCCAACGGTTCCCGTTCCGGGGGATCCCAGCTTGGCGCTTCCGCCTGCACCTGATCCCGCCCAGGATCCTATGAACAACAAAGGTGACGATCCCACGAGGACAGCGGTGACGACAAAGAAAGGCGATCCTGTTGGTGACGTCCTAGATCAACCGCAGGTCGACAAAGTCGTTAGCAAGGTCCAAGACGCCGCGGGGGACATCGCGAGCAAGGCGTGGAACGATTCTTCCGCAGGACAGATAGCGTTGGGGATCGGTAGTGCTGCGGCAGTGGTTGGGAGCGCGGTTGCGGGCTTAGCTGTTAGTAAGCACGGCCGCCAGGACGCCGCTGATGACAATGTACCCAAACCCAAGATAGTGATCAAGCTCACGCCCACACTGAAGCTTTGGGGGCAATTATGGATCAACCCAGAACCAGCTAAACCAGTAGATCCAAGCGCCGCCCCGAGTGGTCCGCGAAACCCCAGCTCATCACCAGGACAATTGGGGCCGAGCACGCCACCGGCACAAGGGGAGACACCGAAGGAAGGAAACGCTCCACCGATTATTCAACAGCCGCCAGGTCTCACCGGACAGGGGACAGTTTTCATGCTCGGTTTTAGATGGAACTTTTTCCCCGACTTTAAATAAAAAGAATAAAAGGGGACAGGATCAAATTGTTCTACGCATCAAGTGTCGGGTTCGGATTGGTCATATAACTATTGTCGGAGCTATAAATCATGCCATCAGAAACGCTAAATCTCGAAGCCAGAATCAAGACACTGAATACGGTTCTGACCGAAAAACACGACCGGCAAACTGTGGACGAGGCGCTGCGAGCGGCGAAAGGCGACATGTCCGCCGCGCTGGAGAGTTTGAAAGGCAAACTGCCTGACGCCGCACTGAAAAAAGTTGCCTTGGCTCATTCGCTGGCGGTTTGGTCAGACGATAGGGAATCAGAGGGGCCAGGGTCGCATTGTTTTCCGATGGCAGCGACATCTTGTGGCCGCTCGACTAGTGGAGGGCGGAGAAGAGTTTAGAAGCGACCAAGGAAGTCAGTCCCGACGGAGAAACAACATGAGCACTCTGACAACAGACCATCCCGGCGAAGCTCGGACCTTTCGAGTTGCAGGCGTAGTCCGATTCGCCGACGGCATTTCGGCATCCCAAACAAAGGTAACTGCTTTCGATCGGGACCTACGCAGTGAGCAGCTGCTGGGGGAGGCGTACACCGACCGGAATGGCGCCTTCCGCATCGAGTACTCCGAAAGACAGTTTCTTAGTCTGGAACGCGGCACCGCCGATCTGGTCGTCAAGGCCATCGATGCCGACG
>JANLPY010000299.1:0-1684 GCA_031367505.1 Hyphomicrobiaceae bacterium
CGCAGAGCAACAGTATTTGCCGGGCTGTAATGCTCGTACTTTGCAACAACACGCGCGGATCGCAGTGGCGACACCGCTGAAGCCATCACAGACGATGCGGCAGCCCGCCGGCGACCCCGCTGCGACAACCGACAAGATGGCGCATCCGTGCCCATGCTGCGGCGCCGTGATGCTGATCATCGAGACGTTCGAGGCAGGCCACACGCCGTGCCATCGACCGCGTGAGACGCCGATGACAATCAGGATCGATACGTCATGACGCCGTCCACGCTCGTCTCGACCGTCATCGCCGATCGATCGCGCTGCTGGTTGCCGGCCGCCCGCGATAGCTTGCGTCCTGAGCACGCAATGGCGCTTCGTCACGAGCCTCAAGACGGGGGCAGAGCCAGCTCAAACGGCCACCCCGGCCGCAGGATGGCCTGCAAGCACATGGATCGCCGCATGACGCGAGATCTCGACCGGCGCCGGCCGTGCCAGCGAAATCCCCATAGAGCCTGCTGAACCGTCGGGTGCCCAATCGCCCGTGACTCCGTTCCCTGGCGGCTTTCGAACGCCGGCCCGGCCGTGCGCGTGGAAACGCATGAGATGGGCCAGCGTCCGAAACCCGTCACAATAGCGACCGGGATCGCATGCAGAAATGCGAATTCCGGATTTTTCAGCTTCGGACATCGCCGGCGAGACTGAGTACATTCCGAGGCTGCCTCCTGCACACGCCCTTGGCTAGGGTTGCGCCTTGACAACCAACTCTGGAGTTTGGTCATGATGAATGAATGGGGAATGGGGTGGGGCGGTATGTGGTTCGGTCCGTTGTTCTGGATCGTGCTCGTTGTCATCGTCATGATGGTTGGGACTAGTATGGCTCGGCGTCAGAGAACTGGTCGTGATAGTCCAGGCTCGGAGCCTGGAACAGCTCGTGCAATTCTGGACGCGCGCTTCGCCAAAGGCGAAATCGAACGCGAAGAATACGAGACTCGCAGGAAAGCACTGATCTGATTCATTCACCGTCAGCGTTGATCCCGGTGTCAGTCGGGAAAGAGCGGTGGGCAGCATGACCGCGGGACACGGGCGTAGGGTTGGGCGTCATGATCGGCTGTCCTTCTTCCATCCGCTTCATGGCATCCGTGAATTTGACGATCGATTCGGATTTCAAATGACGCCTGCCTGCTGCGGCACTGTTTTGACCGCTGTCCGCGCGCTCGAACAGAAAACCGTCACACAGCGGGTCGAGCTGCCGCGTGCATAGCCCGGAGTGTCGCGCCAGTGGGCCTTGATCAAGTATGATGGCAAATTCCGCCTCGGTCGCAAAACGTGAGAGCTAGTAGTGGGCGGCGATCCGAGACCCAAACAAAGTGTGGACATGCCCTTGGTCCCGAGAGCCGACTGGCGGGTTTGGCGGAATGTACAATAACATGAACGTTGGCCGAGATGCTGCGGACTCACGGGCAGAGGTGACCTCAGATGAACTTAGTCGAGATCAAATATTTCTCCGATGTCTTGTGCATCTGGGCTTACGCATCGCAAGCCCGCATTGAGGCCGTCGAAAAGAAGTATGGCGATGCTATACGGATAGAATACCGGTTCTGCTCGGTTTTTGGAGACACAGATCGAAAGATCACCTCCACCTGGAAGGACCGGGGTGGATACCATGCGTTCAATGCACATTTGCGAGAGGTGGCAAAGCAGT
>JANLPY010000350.1:0-2314 GCA_031367505.1 Hyphomicrobiaceae bacterium
AGCTCGCCCGGAAAGATCGGAGTCGCTTTGCGTCGGTTGAGCGGCGTGGACCGCCGGCGAAAAATCGCCGGCAAAGACCGGCGGGTAGTAAAACACATAGCGGAAATTGGTTTTGGCGCCCTTGTCGTCCCACGTATAACGCAGGCCGCCATCGAAGCGGAGCGTCGAGGTGATATCGTAGACGATGTTGCCGAACACGGCGGTCGAGCGGATGTTGTAGACGTTTCGCTGTTCGAAGGTGGACTTGTTCGGATTTGGTGCGGCAAGCGCCGGGCCACCCCCAACAGTGGGGGTCGTCAGCACCGCGCCAGCGCCCGGTATGTTCTCCCAGTATTTTTCATCGAAGTGCTGGTTGTAATAATACGCGCCTGCGACCCAGTTGAGGGGTCCTCCAGACTTGCCCTCGAGCCGCAGTTCCTGGGACCAGAAATTATTGTCGTTGTGATAGTTGGATCTGTAGTCGGTCGGCACGACGGTTCCCGGCGCGAACGGATCAGTCGGCGCCGCAGTGTAGCTGCTCCTTGAAGTGAGATCGCGATCGGCCGAGCCGATGGCGAGATATTGCTGGTAACCACCGACATAGACCAGATCCGCGAAATCGAGATCGAGGTCGGCATTGACGACGTCCTGGAAGTTGTTCTTCAGCTTGTCATAGCCGGCATAGTCCACATTGATCTGGAAGGGTTTCGAGGGGGCGGCCACACCGTATTTGTACTGCGGATTGGGCTCCAACGCGTTGAAGACCGGTCCAGTGTTGTAAGCCGCCACCGTCGGATAGCCAGGTTGGTTGTCGTAGTCGAAATGAGTCGCGCGGTTTCGGATGTGAAAGCGTTCGTGGCGCCATTCGAGCTGGAATTCGTAGTATGCATTGTCGGTGGCAAACCCGGCATTCTTGGCGGATCCAATGTTGTCCTGCAGCGTCGGACCATAGAATTTCTGGGCGCCGAGACGATAACCGAGCTCGTCAGTGATCGGGCCGGCGACGTTAATACCGATGTCGTACCAGCCTTCGCGGCCAACTCCGGCTTCGACCTCGCCCGTGAACTGCTTAGTAGGCGCCCTGGACAGTAGGTTGACAGATCCTGCTAGCGAGTTGCGGCCATAGAGCGTGCCGCCGGGTCCGCGCAAGAACTGGACGTTGCCGCCAAACAGCGTGCTCTCGGCGATGTTGAACGGCACAAGATTGATGAACCCGTCCACGTACTGGATGACGGAGTTCTCCTGCCCCAGCAACGTCTGGGCGGTTTGTCGCCCGACACCGCGAACGTTGAGGCCATACTCGTTGCTGAACACAAAGCCGGGTGTGACGTCAATTAGCTGCCGAACACCGCCGAGGCCGGCCAGGTTTCGATCTTCAGCGTCAATGACGGATGCCGACTGGGGTTGTTCGAGGACTTTGTCGAAGGCTTTCCCGTTAACGACGACAACGTCGGCCTTCTCTTCAACCTTCACTTTTCCGCTGGATGGCTGCGGCTGGTCGATCGGCGTAGTTGGCTTTCCCGCCTGCTGGGAAAACGCAGGTTGCGCAGCGATCACCGCGCCGACTGCGCACGACAGATACAGAAACATTTTCGTGGTCATCGATATCCTCCCCTCGCCCGCTGTTCCGCAGGCCTGAATTTCCTCGACCGCGGCAGCTCGCCCCGTCGGTATGGGCAAATGACACCGCGTTTCGGTATTGAGTCAAGACTTTTGCCGCATCGGTATGGTTTTTCAAATAGCATCATTCGTAACGTGATCAACCGCGGCGAGTTATCTGATCGTCGTTTTCCTGCGTTTTTACTCACTCTAATCAGTGCACCTGAGTAAACTCAGGACAATTTCGGCCACCCAGGTTCGACGCCGCCTTGGAGAAAGGCCACATTTCGCCGATACGGTTTGCTAGAATTGTCAGGTAAATTGGGGCGATTTGGTAGGTCTTTTGAGCAAGTCGCTCGCTCAGGCGACGCTGCGCTCCAAACAGATTCCGGTCGCGCCTTTAACGTGCGTAGCGCGAGGTGGCTCAGAAAATGCCTCTCTGGGTGCTGATCGCATTGTAGACCGCCACGTGGTTCTCGAGGAACTGCTGCGCAGGGCATAGCGACTTGAACCCCTGCATCTTCGGCTCGCGTCGTCGGATAGAAAGATACGAATCCTCGAGGTAGTTGTTGTCCTTATCCGACGCGGAGACGGTCCAGTTGAACGCTCGAAGCTTATCAGACCTACAAGGCCAACGCGGGGTGCTCGACTTCATTGACCAGGAGGCGCTTGCGCTGCGCGTCCTTACAGATCCCAACATGTCCAGCCGGCTGAGCGAACGGATTGGTCGCGTTTA
>JANLPY010000369.1:0-1858 GCA_031367505.1 Hyphomicrobiaceae bacterium
CGGGCACCGGGTGATGTTGCTGACACCTGCAGAAGCCGAAATATTTCCTGCGGCCAAACGCGAAGGCGTACCGGTTCAAGCCGTGTCAATCGCAACCAAGCGTCTCACCCCCTTGTTTGCACTACGGGGCTGGCTGTCGCAACGCGGTAAAGAATATGACGTCATCAACACCCATAGCTCAACCGATAGCTGGCTCTCGGCGGTCGCATGTACGACGATGCCAGGCATGCCCGCGCTGATCCGCACCCGCCACGTCTCAACACCGGTCAACAACCACTTCTCCACCCGCTGGCTCTACGATAAAGCGACTGCGCATATTGTCACGACAGGTGAAGCACTTCGGCGCCAATTGCATCGCGACAATGGCTATGCGCTGGCGCGGATGACTTCGGTGCGTACTGGCATTGCGCTCGACTACTATCAGCCATTGGACAAGGTTGCGATGCGCGCCAGGCTCGGTCTGGAGAATCGACCGACTATCGGCATCCTCGCCACCTTGCGCGACTGGAAAGGCCATGAAGATTTGTTGGATGCAATGGTTCTCTTACGCACACAATTTGCCGTTTTTTCAGATTGGCGGCTGGTCATTGTCGGCGACGGACCGGAACGCGAGCGGCTGATGCAAAAGACGGCAGCGAGACAGCTCGATAACGTCGTGAAGCTCGTTGGCAATCAGGACAACGTGCCCGAGTGGTTATCGGCGTTCGACATTTTCACCTTGCCCTCGTACGGCAACGAAGGTGTGCCGCAGGGCATCATGCAGGCGATGGCCTGCGGACTTCCTGTTGTGTGCACATCGGTCGGCGCGATCAGCGAAGCCGTGCAGGATGGCGAAACCGGCATCATGGTGGCCACGCGTAATCCCCAGTCACTGGCCGATGGCCTTGCGGCGTTGATGGGTGATGAATCCAAACGCGCGGAGATGGGTAACGCGGGTCACGCCTTTGCGCGCAAACATTTTGGCGTGGACGTGATGCTCGACAAAATGGAAGCTGTATTTCGCCAGCACGCGCGGGCATGAACGCGATGCCTCACCCGACGATCAGCGCGCAACAGGCGTCGGAGGCCAAACGCGTATTGATCATCAACGTCACCCGCATCGGCGATACGTTGCTCGCCACTCCCGCCATCCGCGCCATCGCAAAATTTTTCCCGAACGCATCACTCACGGTGTTGGGTCATCCGAAACGCGTTGAAGTATTGGAAAACATTGCCTATATCCAGCGAACCGGCGGTATCGACAAACGCGCCGCGTTACTGCGTGGCTGGCGCGATGTTTTGCTTGGTGCTGAATACGATTGGGCGTTTGTCTGGCGCAACGATGAAGCGCTGGTGCGTTACACACTCCGCAAGGCGCGACATGTCGTTGCGCATCGACAGCAAGATGATCGGATCAACGCGAAGCTATTCGCTGCGGTTGATCGCATCGCCGACAATAAAATCCATGCGGTCGCATGGACGCTTTCCCTGCCACAGGCCGTCGGCATTCCTGCCGCTGGCGTTCAATTGGATTATTGTGTGACCGATGCCGAAGCGGTTTGGGCTCGACAACGGCTGCGCGCTGATTTCCCCAACGCGGCAGGCCCATTCATCGGCATGCAAGTGGCAAGCTTCGCGACCAAGAGTTATCGCGATTGGCCGATCAATCATTTCATCGAGCTGGCGAAGCGCATCGCGGATGAAAAAAATGATGCGCGGTTCATTCTTTATGGTGCCGCGAGCGATCAGGAACGCATCAATAAATTGGCCAGCGCACTCGACGGGAAAGCGAAAAGCTACGCAGGTGAATTCAGCCTGCGCGAAACAGTCGCGATGATGGCATGTACCGACCTCTATATTGGCGTCGATACGGGGCCGA
>JANLPY010000403.1:0-2894 GCA_031367505.1 Hyphomicrobiaceae bacterium
CCGTCCCGCCATGGCCGTGATCCTTCTCGCGAATCAAGAGGATCACCACAGATTCAGCATTCGTTCGGTCTGTCACCAACAGATTCACCCAATCGCCCTGTCTCTTTTAGTTAGATCTTGCTAAATTAGATTGTACTAATATATATGTCAAGCACGATTGAAACTGTAAGAGCGGGAGACGCCACCATGCCCTTCGACACCGCATCATCCGCGCCAGTCATCCGCGCCTTTTTCGACGAACCGACCAACACGGTGAGTTGTCTGGTTCACGATCGGCAGACCAAACGCGCGGCAGTCATTGATCCTGTGCTCGACTACGATCATCGCACCGGCATGGCGACGACGAGATCCGCCGACACCATCCTCGCGACGGCGATGGCGGACGGCATCATCATAGACTGGGTGCTTGAAACACATGCCCATGCCGATCACCTCTCGGGTGCCCCGTATGTCAAGCTCCAGTGCGGCGCCAAGGTCGGCATCGGCGAGCACATCCGCGATGTGCAGAAGATCTTCCGGCCGGTGTTCAATGCGACCGACATCAAAGGGGACGGCAGCGAGTTCGACCATCTCTTCACGGACGGGGAGTGCTTCCAGATCGGCGGGCTCAAAGTCGAGATCTTGTATGTGCCTGGGCATACGCCCGCCGACGTCGCCTACAAGATCGAAGATGCCGTGTTCGTCGGCGACACGTTGTTCATGCCGGACTACGGAACAGCCCGGGCTGACTTTCCAGGTGGCAGTGCCCGCGATCTCTACAGGTCGATGCGCCGGCTGCTGGCGTTGCCTCCGGAAACACGCCTGTTCATGTGTCACGACTACAAGGCGACGGGTCGTGACTACTACGCCTGGGAGACGACGGTTGCCGAGCAGCGGGCCAACAATGTGCATGTCCGTGATGGTGTCAGTGAGGATGCCTTTGTCGCCATGCGCGAAGCCCGCGATGCCAAACTCGCGGCACCGTTGTTGCTGATGCCAGCGATCCAGGTCAACATTCGCGCCGGAAAGCTGCCGCCGGCCGAGGCAAACGGCATCCACTATCTCAAGATTCCCGTTCGGCTGCAGCCCTGACCGAGTGGAGTTGATATGCCCACGACACCTGAATGGATCGCGCATTTCCCGGCAATCGCGCGATTGGCCGCCGATGTGCAACGACCACTCACTGATAACGCTGTGGTTATCGCGCTCAAGTCCGGGAGCCGAATTTTCGGACCGGGACAGGCTCCAGATAGCTTCATACTGCTCATCGAAGGCACGGTGCGCGTTCAGCAGGTTTCAACGAACGGTCGTGAGATCGTGCTCTATCGGGTGACGGCAGGTGAAAGCTGCCCTCTCACGACGGCCTGCCTTATGAGTTACGAGGGTTATCTGGCAGAGGCGATTGCCGAGACAGACATCCGTGCGGCAGCCGTGCCGCGCACGACCTTCGATGGACTCATCGCGACATCGCCGGAATTTCGGCAGTTCGTGTTCACGGCCTTCAGCCGACGAGTCACCGACCTGTTCCGCGTCATCGACGACGTGGCGTTCTCGCGCATGGATATCCGCCTCGCGCAGAAGCTTCTGGAATTAGCCAGTGACCGCAATCGATTGGACATCACGCAGCAGCAGTTGGCCGCCGAACTGGGGACGGTACGGGAGGTCGTCGGCCGGATGTTGAGCGAGTTCCAGCGTCGCGGTTGGGTCGAGGCGTCGCGCGGCAGCATTGCATTTTGCGACCGGCCAGCCATCGAAAGGCTCGCCAGGGAATACTGACACTCACGATAAGGTGATCGCTTCATCGGTTTGTAGCTTGCCGTTTATGAGACTTAGTCACATACGCACCGACCAACTCTGCGTAGTGGTTCTTTCTCGGCAAGCGGCGAGGGACAAGGCGAATGCTAAACAATCACACCATCGGACGATCGCTGCGCGTGGGGACTTTTTCGTTGGCGTTTGCGTCAATCCAGGCCGTGTGCACCGCCATGGCCGAGGAGCCCACCGCACTCACCCACGCTCAAACCGTCGCGGTTGAGCGCCTGATTCGCGCCTACATCCTCAAGAATCCTGACATTCTGCTCGAGGCCCAGGCGGCGCTGGACGCGCGCGCCGAGACGCAGCGTATCGATGTGATCCGCAAGCACTTGGCGGCGAATGCCGAGGCCATCTATCGGGATGCCAATCTGCCGGTCGCCGGCAATCCGAAGGGCGATGTGACTGTCGTCGAATTCATGGATTACAATTGTCCGTACTGCAAAAAAGCTTCAGCCGATATCGCCAAACTGATCGCCGCCGACGGCAATGTGCGGGTCGTGTTCCAGGAGTTCGCAAACCTCAGCCCTGGCTCGGAGGCAATTGCTAAACTTGTGATCGCCGCCAACAATCAAGGAAAGTACTACGGGCTGCATCGTGCCTTGATGGACGCCAAAGGCACCATGACCGAAGTGCGGGCACTCGAAATCGCAACCAGAGTCGGCCTCGATATTGCGCTCCTCAAACGCGACGCGGCATCGGACGTAGCGAAATCAGTCGTCGTGAATGCCAAAGCTTTGGCCGCCAAGCTCAGTATCGAGGGCACGCCGATGTTTCTGATTGGGGACCGCTACATCAGCGGCGTCACTGAAACCTTCTATGCCGACCTCACGCGCCTCGTTGCCGAAGTGCGCAAGGACGGCTGCAAGATCTGCTGACCAACACCGCCATTTGTCGTCTCGGCCCTCCCAAACGGAACATCCCATGCGCTTTTCAAATTGTCTCGCTGCAGCTGCCCTCGCGTTGTTTTGCCTGACCGCACCAGCCCTTGCCGCAGATCCTGTCGCCCCGGCTCCTCTCACGATTGATGTGCCGGTCGTGCTTAAGGATGCAAGGATCGTCTTCAACATGAGCCAGCTGGCCTTCGTCGGCGAGCAGTCGGT
>JANLPY010000521.1:0-4109 GCA_031367505.1 Hyphomicrobiaceae bacterium
CGAGCTTGCTCGCTAGTCGAAGTTGGAGAGGGGGCAATCAAGCCACCAGCCCGAGCGGGTTCTCCACCAGCGTCTTGAACGCCTGCATCAGTTGCGCGCCATCCGCCCCGTCGATCGCGCGGTGGTCGAACGAACCCGTCGCGCTCATCACCGTCGCCACCGCCAGCGCGCCTTGGGTTCGTCCCGGCAAAGGTACGTATCGCGACATAGGATTTTCGATAACATATTGTACCTTATAGGTAATATAGACTTTTCTTCCCCCCAAAATCGACCCATTTTTGGAGCCTCAATTTAGGGGGAGGATTCCGTGGCTGTCCGTCAGCCTCGCGTCGGAGAAATCGTATTCGCCGAGCAGGTTGATGTGGGCCCATGACATGGGGGAGTGAGTCTTGACGGCGAGGAGCAAAACCTTCCGCTGTGCGGCGTCCGATGATCGCAGGCGCATCTCGAGATAGAGATAGTTCCAGCAGATGATGGCGTTTTTGATGAGCCGGTTGCCCGCTTCGGCGGGGTCTCGCTGACCGCAATGTCGGGTTGTGTGTGTTGACCGGCCAAGGTGCGAATATCGACACCACGACAGCGAGTGGGAAACTGATCTTCGGCATCTTTGCCGCCCTCGCGGAATTCGAAGGAGATCTGATCCGCGAGCGCACCATGGCCGGCCTCGCCGCCGCCCGGGCGCGTGGTCGGCATGGCGGGCGCAAGTTCGAACTGACCAAGAACCAGATCCGTCTCGCGCAGTCCGCCATGGCCAATCGAGACACCCACGTGGCGCAGCTATGCCGAGAGCTCGATATCAGCCGCGCCACCCTATATCGCTATGTCGGTCCAGACGGCGCGCTCCGCAGTCACGCGCTCAAGGCGTTGGAGACCTGAGATGGTGGAGATTACCGACAAAGAGCTGGAAGCAGGATTTGAGACGAGACGGGCCAGAGATATGGCAATCAAGACCTTCAAGACCAAGCGTGAAGCGATCAGCCTTGCAGCGCTAGGTGAGGAAATCGCCAAACGCCGTCTTGCTGTGGGCCCGATAAACGTGCCTCGAAACGCTGGCGCTCGACGCACGCCATCCAAGCGGTCGCTCCTTGAGGAAATCGCCAAGGTTGGCGGCAACTGGTACTCACCGCTTTTGTTAAATGAAAACCCGGATGATCTACCTGATAACCACGACTTGTACACCGACCGTGTCCGCAATCACACGCCACTGCTTGTCTGCGGTCATCGCCGGCAGGCCGTCGCGCAGCGCCAGTGCCAGACAAAACCTGTCGCCCAGCGACAGTCCGGCGACGGAAGTTTGGGCACGAAGCCGACCCGCCACGGTCGCAAGCCCTGCGTCGGCGACAACCACGGTCACCGGCAAAGGTCGAAGCATCGCATCAACTTCATGGGGCGGCATGCCGGCATGAATGAAATGGCTCACCACTTCGGCCAGATTGACCGCACTGATCCGGGCTTCCGCCAGGACTTCAACGACCCGCGCTGACCCAGGCTCCTCCTTCAGCAGAGCCAGCAGAGCGGAGGCATCGAGGACGCATTCGCTCATTCGCCGCTGTCCGAGCGCCGGTTGGCGAGGAAGGCATCGACCGAGGCTTCGACCTTGCCTGCCGTATATTGGCGGGCAAGCGCCTGGGCATGAGCGATCGATTGCGCGACCGTGCGCAGGATGACACCGTCATCGGTTTCCTCAACGAGCAACGCGCCGCCGCCAGCAAGGCCGAGCCGCTTGCGGATATCGGCGGGCAAGCTCATCCTGCCATTGGGTGTGATCGTGACTTGGACGGTCATGGCACGACTCCGACGAAATTGAGGCCTTGACACCCGTCATGCCGCAAATAAACTTCTGTGTCACGAAATCTCAGTTGAGGCATTGATACCGTCAGATGCCATATTTCGGAAAATCTGACGAACAGTGGCGGCAACCCTTCTTCTTCGTTCAGCAGCCGCGCTCAAAAACGACATAATTGCCATCGTACCCTATGCGACGGCTTACGCGGTCCGTTACAGCGAGGGTCCGGCAGGTCGGCACCTGGGTCGAACGGCCGGTGTTGTAGGAGCGGTCAAGATTTCAAGCCGCTGTACGCCTCAAGCTGCCGACCGGATCTCAGCGCCTGTGGCCAAAACGGCGAGGTCTCTCACGGCCACCGCGGTGGGCTCGGAGAACGGACATCCCCCGCGTCCCGCGTCCGGTTCGCAATGATGGAACTGGTTCACAAAGCCTCGCACCGGTTCACGAAACCCGGATCACCGACTACAATATTGGGATCAAAGAGTCGTCCGTGACACTTCAGCCGCGGGTGAAGTGTCGTTGCCGACAAAAGATGGTGAGGAGCGATTAGGGGATTCACACGATTCGTGATTCGTGCTCATTTGAATCCCGTTATGTTTCACGCACCTATCCGACACGGGCCCTGCCGAACCAGTGATATGTCGTCGCTGCTCGACTGCCTTGCCGGGGCTAGTTCTCGACCACGCTACGCGTTCATGGTGCTCAGCCTGATTGCCGAAGTCGCGCGCCCCGACGGGAGTGCAGGACCGTTCGTCAAACACCAGGGTGCGTCAATTTCGCTGCGCGACTGGCTGAGCGATGCGCTGACGCCGATGGGTGGTCGCGACCCAAAGCGGCTGTTGCTGGCGGCGCGGGTCCGCAGCGAACTCGAGAGCGATGGCCCCCTCCCCGACGACGGAGTCGCATGTTGCGCGATGATCGACGATGTCGTCCGTGAGCGCGTTCGTACCTCGGCCAAGACGAACCTTAGCCGTGCCGTCTCGGAACTCGTCGCAGCCGACCTGATCCGTCGACATTATCAAGGATACTGCGTTGACCACCACAACCGCGGCGCACAGCGGCATGTCGTGTATACTTTGGTCGGGCGTTCAAAGTGCCTTCTGTCGCGCAATTCGGTACCAGCGGCCCAGCCCGGCCCTCAGGGACAGCTCCAGTTGCTCTAGCCCTGCACATCCAGCAACACGCGACAGAGATCACCCTCAACCACAACACGAAGCTATGTCGCGCGCCCGGATTCGGCTTTGCCACGTTAGGGGTCATTCCGGGGGTCCCGGTTGGATGCTGATCCACAGCGCGGATCGCGCAATTCGACGATCGTGGTGGTTGACCGGCTTGCTATTGCACTCGGCGTGCCCCGAGGCGCCTGCTCGACAGCTGAGTGGGCAGCATCAGGCGCTGCCACTCGTATCGAGCAAAGCCGTCACCGCGGCAGTGATGGTCGCACAGTCGTTGGCGAAGTCGTGGATTCGTCGAGCAATGTCCCGCAGCTCGGCGCCGGCCCGCCGGCCCTGACCCTCAGCGGCGAGCGTCGCGACGTCCTCGAGTCTGGCGGACAGCAGCGCGAACAGCCGTGACAGCGCGTCTGCTCGTTCGTCATCCAGGTCGTGTTGGTCCATCGATCACCTCGTGCCGGCACACGAAGCTGCATGACCTTTGCGAAGTCCATCCCCAGCTTGTGTGCGACCGCGAGATAGATGGGGCGCGCCTGCAATGGCGTCTTAACATCCGGGCGTGATACCATTGCTCCCACGTCCAGGATCGGTCGCAGGATCGATGAGCGCGGGATCATCGTCCGCGAAGGCGAGCGGTTCATCTTTCGCCGCGAGTGCGGCGGGCGCTGGTTGCTTGAGCCAGATCGGGTCGACGAAGCGCATGCGGGGCGGATGATCACCATGCGCGGGGTTATTGTCGGCGAGGGGCTGGTCAGCGTTGAGGCAATCGCACCGGGCGGGTGAGGTCGAACGCGATTGACGGGCTAGGCCAATCCAGGATCAGGTGAGGCCCGCAGAACGGAGCTGAATTCAATATCCTCGCTGATCTCATTGGAGCCGAACGGGAAGCATGATAAAAGCTGCTCTCACGCGACGGGGCCCAGCGTAGGAGAGCAAAATGGATCCTCAGGTCTACAAGATCGTGGAGATCGTGGGTACGTCAGGATCGAGCATCGAAGATGCCGTCCAGGCAGGCATCACTCGAGCCGCGCAATCCATCCGCAAGATTGGCTGGTTCGAAGTTCTGGAAACGCGTGGTCACGTCGTCGATGGACGCATAGAGCGATATCAGGTGACAATGAAGCTCGGCTTCACGCTTGAAGGATCGAGCA
>JANLPY010000607.1:0-18834 GCA_031367505.1 Hyphomicrobiaceae bacterium
GAGACCGTATCCCCGCACCCAAACCTTGTATTTGGCTTTCGGCAGATCCGGCATCAGGTATCGGCCCTGTTCATCGGTGACGACGACTTTGGCAAACTTGGTCGGCAGATCCGTTGTCTCGGCGATGACCCAGACACCAGCCTCAGCGCCGCCCGCTCCGGTGACGACCCCGCCCAAATCGTTCGCACTAACCGTGACGCTTTGCGCCTGCACTGGCGAGGACGCCATCAATAGTCCCGCGATGCTTAGGGCGCCGATCCGGCGGCGGTTGCATTTCCTTGCCGTCATGCCTCGCTCCCAAATTTGCATTTTTGTTGCGCAAAGTTGACACCTCGGTTGCCGGGTTGTCCAGCGTTGGAAAATGCAAGGCTCCACACCGGCAATGGGGGTGTATTGTGCGTTCCCGTGCATTGCGGCACCATCGCGCCGACCGGCACGCTGGAGTACACACCGATGACCACGCCCACACGCATCGACAATGCGCGCATCATCAAGAGCCCGACCGGCACGACACTATCGGCCAAGAGCTGGCTCACTGAAGCACCGCTGCGAATGTTGATGAACAACCTCGATCCTGGCGTCGCCGAAAAGCCGGGTGAACTTGTCGTCTACGGTGGCATAGGGCGAGCCGCGCGCGACTGGGAGAGCTTCGACCGCATCGTGTCTTCGCTGCGCAAGCTGGAAGCCGACGAGACATTGCTCGTGCAATCCGGCAAACCGGTCGGCGTATTCCGCACCCACACCGATGCCCCCCGCGTGCTGATTGCCAACTCGAACTTGGTGCCGCACTGGGGCACTTGGGCGCACTTCCACGAACTCGATCGCAAAGGCCTGATGATGTACGGCCAGATGACGGCCGGCTCGTGGATCTACATCGGCACCCAAGGCATCGTGCAAGGCACCTACGAAACCTTCGTCGAAGTCGGCCGCCGGCATTACGGCGGTTCGCTCGCTGGAAAATGGATCCTCACTGCGGGGCTGGGCGGAATGGGCGGTGCGCAACCGCTGGCGGCGACCATGGCCGGTGCCTCGATGCTCGCCATCGAATGCCAGCCAAGCCGCATCGAGATGCGCCTGAAAACCGGCTACGTCGATTGCCAAGCGAAAGACCTCGACGATGCGCTTGCAATCATGGAGCGCTCCTGCCGCGAGCACAAACCGATCTCGGTTGCCGTGCTCGGCAATGCCGCCGAAATTCTCCCCGAGTTACTACGACGCGGGGTTCGCCCCGATGTCGTAACCGACCAGACGAGCGCACACGATCCCCTCAATGGCTATCTCCCCAAAGGCTGGACGCTGGCCCAATGGGAGGACAAGCGTACGAGCGACCCGAAAGCGGTCGAGACCGCCTCGCGCGCGTCGATGGTCGAGCACGTGCAAGCGATGCTTGCCTATCACCGCATGGGCGTGCCGACGCTCGACTATGGCAACAATATCCGTCAAGTGGCGAAGGAGGAGGGCGTCGCCGATGCCTTCGATTTCCCGGGATTCGTGCCGGCCTACATCCGCCCGCTGTTCTGCCGGGGCATCGGGCCGTTCCGCTGGGCAGCACTGTCTGGCAATCCGGAGGACATCTACAAGACCGACGCCAAGGTCAAAGAGCTGATGCCGAACGACAAGCATCTGCACAACTGGCTCGACATGGCGCGCAAGCGTATCCACTTCCAAGGCTTGCCAGCGCGGATTTGCTGGGTCGGCCTCGGCGATCGGCACCGCCTGGGTCTTGCTTTCAACGAGATGGTCGCCGCAGGAGAGCTCGAAGCACCGATCGTCATTGGCCGCGATCATTTGGACTCAGGTTCGGTCGCCTCGCCCAACCGCGAAACCGAAGCGATGAAGGACGGCTCCGACGCTGTCTCCGACTGGCCGCTGCTCAACGCGCTGCTTAATTGCGCATCGGGCGCAACCTGGGTGTCGATCCATCACGGCGGCGGCGTCGGCATCGGCTACTCGCAGCACGCCGGCATGGTGGTCGTCGCCGATGGCACGCCAGAAGCCGCCCGCCGCCTCAGAAACGTGCTGTGGAACGACCCGGCCACCGGCGTCATGCGCCACGCCGATGCTGGCTACGATATCGCCATCGACTGCGCGGCGGAGAAGGGACTTAATCTGCCGAGCCTTCGGCGCTAACGGACTTCAAGGATCGCTCGATTGGCGCACGTTGCATGCCGTTCGAACTGCGGGTCGAAAGACCGCTGGTGTTTGCGTCATTTGGCACACTATTCGGAGGGCGCTTCGATGGTCGTGGTGTTCGTGATGGGCCTTATGCCAGCCCCACGCTAATCCGTGCTTGATCAAGCGCATAATGATGAGGCGATACCCGTCGCCGGCCGGTGACGGCGCGTTCCCGCAGAGGTGATTTGCGATTTTCACCGCACGGTCTACACATGCCGCACACAACCATTCCGGAGCATAGTCTTGAAAATTGGCTCATTTTTCATCAGAAGCGCGGCGTTGCACAGCGTACTGATGCTGGCCCCCGCTGGCGCACATGCGCAAACGGCCACCCCCTGGGTCGAAGGCTATAATTCCAAGACCCGGATGATCGTTGGCACGGTTGCCAAGGCAGGCGCTGCCCCGCGCACCCTCGCCGGCATCGAGATCACGATGGCCGAGGGCTGGAAAACCTATTGGCGCACACCGGGAGATGCCGGCGGCGTGCCACCGAACTTCGATTGGGCTGGATCTGACAATCTCGCTGCGGCAAAAGTTCTTTATCCAGCACCCTCGCGGCTGAAGGATGCCAGCGGTGACTCCGTTGGCTACAAGAAGACCGTCATCTTTCCGATCGAAGTAACGGCGAAAGACCCGAGCAAGCCGATCAAACTCAATGTGGCACTTGAGTTCGGCGTGTGCCGCGAAATCTGCGTACCGGCCGAGGCGAAACTTTCACTCGTCGTGCCGGCAAGCGGCGTCGAGGCGGCGGCACCCGGGCTGATATCCTCGATTGACGGGGTGCCGCGCAAAACCGCCGATCGCCGCCCAAACGATCCCGAGTTCAAGGCCGGCCGCGCGACGCTCACCGGCGACAAACCTAAACTCGAAGTCGACATCGCTTTTGCCGGCACGGGTGTTGGCGGCGATGTCTTCATCGAAGCCCCCGACGGGATCTATCTGGCGCTGCCGCAAAAGACCGGCGCCGCTGCCGGCACCACACAAACATTCACCATCGATCTTGCGACCGGCATCGAACCGGGCGAACTCAAAGGCAAGACCGTGCTGATTACGATGGTAAGCGCCAGCGGCCAATCCGAAGCCACCTGGAAGGTCGAGTAGGGCTTACTGGCGAGAACTCAATGTGAAGCAGCCGACTCAACCAATCCACAAACGACAAAAGTAATTGGCGTTAGTGGCGCTGCTTGCCTGCTTGCCCGAACACTAACACTTGCGGGTCCGTAGCGTTCGGTTGAAACGCGCTTTCGAGGCGATGCCAATCTTCAGCGGTGCTACGATCCGACGCCGAAAGCTGGGTCTTCAGCGCCTTGAGTTGCAGCAATAGGTTGCGATCTTCGGCCGTCAGGCGCCCAGCACCAGCCGCTGGCTCGAGCTTGGCAATCAGATCCTCGAACAGGCTTTCATACGGCCCCTCCGGCATCAGCATAAGCACCGGCCAGTTGTTACGAATTTCGTCGTGCACCTCATTGAGCAATTCGATGCGGCGCTCGTCATTGTCTGCAATGCGGCTCTGGATGGTCGAGTAAGCATCGAAAAGAGCCTTGTCGGCGCGCTCATCGCGAGCGTGCAAATGGCTCTGAAGCGCGACATTACGGTCGCGCACGTGGCTAAATGCTTCGCCCGCCGAGACGGCAGCGCCGATCGCTGGACCGGTTGCCTGCGCATAGACTTCCGGCCGCACGCCAACAGCTTGGACGAGTTGATCGACAAAATCCTGGCGGATCTCTTCGTACGTCGGAACGCGCGGACGCGGGGCCTGAATTCTGGCCTGAGCCGACTGCACCGCCACCTGCGGACGAAGCTCGTTCAACCGCTGCGCGCCATCACGTGAAACTGCGACCTGCGACTGGTTATAAGCACCCGCCATCATCAAACGAGCCTGAATATTCGACAGCGTGCGGACCAGATCGCTGTGAATATAAAAGTGCGTCGAACCGCTCCCGGCCCGCTTCACTTTCTTATAACCCGACCCAGCGTTCAGCACCTTGCGAACAACGGACGCGTCCACGGGATGCATTTCATTCAGGTGCACTTCGGCCGAGTAGCCATCCAACTCATTCATCGGATGCAGGGCGTCCTGCACGATCTGAACGTTATTGGGCACGTCACGCAGCAGCGCCACGCCAACCGCACGTTCCAACTGCGCCATCTCGCCTTTATTCTTGTCTGCATCGAAAGCCTTCTTGGCGACAACCGAGAGGAATTCGAACAGCTCGGCGCGGATCAAGTAATGGTCGGAACGTTCGGAATCGCGAGCGACCGCGCCGATGGTCGCGCCGGCATTCAACACGCCCATGACGTGGCCATTGCCCGAACCATCGTTCGGCAACCAAACTTCGGCGATGAAACCGTTGATCGGCGTGATCGGGCGCATCGCGTGCAACGTCGCCCGGGCCGTCTCATAGGTGTCGGGCAACAGCGAATTCTCGATGATGCCTTCGAGCTGCGAGGCCGACCGGGCCTTCAAACTCGGCACATCCGACAGCGGCGAGCGGACGGCATTTGCGCCGAACAAACCCGACATGAACACCAGACTGTCGATGGCAATTGCGATTGCCAGTGCCAGGTAGGCGAGCCGGTTGCCGTCTTGGAAGGCGTTGAGCGTCACGACGAAGCGATGCGCCTTGTCGTCACGCGATAGATCGATGGCCGACAACTTGCCCGCGATCTCGGCGGTATCTTTCGATGGCAGACCGGAATCCTGCAGGCACTTACGTCCGAATGCCAGCAGCTCGTCGGTGGTTTTCTTGTCCGCGAGCTTATCACCACCGGCGCAGGCCGCGGCGAAATTTTCGACGCCCGCATTGAGAGCGAACACGCGGCCGGCTGCCTCGCTCGCCTGCTTCGGATCACAATCGATCGCGGCGGCGGCATCGTGCAGGGAGGCGACCTTCAGGCTGACACCCTGAAGCACGAGGCAATCATTCTGCAATGCTGAAAGCGATTTTTGCTCCGGCTTCTGGCGAAACAACTGCCGGTCGCGCTCGAGGCCAGCGGCCAGCGCGCTCGGATCGAGCCTGTCGGCAACGTCGGCTTTGCCGGTCGCTTGCGCCATCGCAATCATCTGAGCGGCGGTATCGGCCTCACCCTTGAGATTGGCGAGGCTACCATCAATTTGCGCCAATTCGGCCTTTGCAGTCGAGATGCCGCGCGCGATCCCGTTGAGGCGCGTCTCGTGGGCTTTCAATCGCTCGCGAGCGACCTGCATTTCGCTCTGGATCTTCTCCTCGTCGCCTTTTGCAGCGCGATAAAACTGCCCGCGGCCGACCTTACCCGAGCCCTCGACGCCCTTTTCTTCGGCCATGATCTTGGCGTGCGCCTCATCCAGGCGCTTCTCGGCATCCGACACGACGGCCTTCTGCTCGGCGACTTTCTGCGCGGCTTCCGGGCGCTCCGCTTCGAGGCGGGAAAGATTGTCGGTCAGCAACTGTTTGCGCGTGACAAGGCCTGCCTGCCCGCCTTGCGCGGACGCCTTCTGCTCTTCGAGCTTGGCGACGCGCGTTTTTTGCGCCTCCAACTCACGCGTCATTTGCTCGCGGATTTTGTCGGGAGCTTCGGAGGCGAGACGCATCGCCTTGTCGAGCTCGGATTCATATGCTGCCCACGCCGGCAACGTGAACAGTGACTGCGCCTGCTCGATGCGGCGCTTGTCGGTCAACTCGCCGATGTCGGAGACGACGCCGGCCACTTGATTGACGCTGCGGATTTCGGCGGCGCGTTGCCGTTCTGCTTGCGGAAAGATCGCCGAGAACAAGCTGTCGAACGAGAAGAACACGGACGTGGCCATACAGGCCAGGAACATAACCCACAGCACCGCGCTTTTCACGACGACGCGCGTGCTCTGCATGTACGGTTGTGCAAGGTCGGATTTCTTGTTGACCAGTACTAGAGCCAACAACAACAACGCAAAGGCGAAGTAGATCGCCAGATTGGAAAATTTACTCGCATCAATGACGCTGCCGGATGCCGACAATCCGCCGTATGAGCGTTGAAAAGCGTAGAATGTCAGTCCGACCAGAAGCAGGCCGAGCACCATACCCTTGGTCGCCGACGAGGACGTCTTGGTCCCGTCCGGCGTAATCTGGTTCATGCCGACCGCGAAGCTCTCGCCGATTAGCCAAGCGACGATCAGCATCACGCCCTGGATGCCAAAAGTGACCATTGCCGACAGCACGGCCTCGCCGGTGAAATTGCGCATGCCGTCCCAGGTCGTATACCCGGAGGCGAGCGATAAAATCACGCCGGTGGCACCGAGCAGCGCCAGACGCCAATTTGAGAACATCGTGTCTTCGAGCCCAGCGCGCGCGCGTTCGCCAATTTTGCTGCGGGCGAAAAAATAGGCAGCGACGATACAGAAACCGCCAAACAACAAGGCGCCGTTAAACCCCGGTAGCATCTTGGTTAGTTCAGAAAGTATGGTGAGGCCGCCATCGACCGCCGCCTTAACGTCCATACCGCAATCCCCTTTGTTCGAGACGCACCGCTAGTACTCAATGTGAGGCTTAAATCGGGCAACTCTATGGGCGGGGCATGACCAACCGTTCATGCTGTTATCCAAGATAAGCCTCCATAACGCTACCTAGGAACGCCGAGGGTGTCCAATGACCATGCGTTAATGTGAGAAACGTGACAGCGATAAACGGGCCGTCTCAGCCAACCGCTTCGAAAATCGCGGCAACGCCCAGCCCGCCGATTGCGCCTTGCAGCACTGCGCCTGTGCCGCCCGCTTTCTTTTCGCCGCGAATTAGCCGCGAGAACAGCCGGACCACACTGACAGCGCTCGCGGCCCCGAGTGGATGGCCCCGTACAATCGCGCCACCGGCCGCGTTCAAAACGCCATCGGACAACTTGAGGGATCGCACAATCGCGATCGCTTCCGCAGCCGAAGCCTCGCTGGTCTCTATTGCCGAAAGCCGCGATACGTCGCGGGCCCCGGCATCATCCCCGCGCTGCAGCAGTAACTCCAGCGCCGCAAGCCCCGCCCGGGCAGCCGCGGCAGCGGGCGCACCGTAGCTCAAATTTCTTTGCAGAACCAATCCTTTAGGATATCCCAAATCCTTCCATGCACGACCAGAAACGACAACACCGAAAGCCGCGCCGTCGGCGAGCGCGCTGGTGTTGCCCGGCGTTAACGTGCCCTCGTTGGGTTGGAACGGCGTCATGTCCGCCAGGTCGTCGAAGTCGCTAGCCGGATTATTCTGGTCGCGCGTTTCCTCTGGGTTGGCCCGGAACGCCGCAATTTCTCCGATAAAGCCTCGGCGTTCCCGCGCCAACTCGGCACCGACGTGAGACTGCACGGCGTAAGCATCCTGGGCCAGCCGGGTGATATCCAATTGCCGCGCCAGGACTTCGGACGCCTCAAAAGCCAACGCATCGCCACTGGCATCCGCACCGAGCGGCTCCATTCCGATGAAATGCGGCATCTGATATGGGTTTTTCGGACGCGCTATCCGCCATGGAGCGGTCGAAAGGCTCTCCGCGCCACCCGCCACAATCACATCTGCTTCGCCTGCCGCAACACGCCTGAATGCCGCAAGGATCGCGTCCAAACCCGACGCACATTGGCTATCGAGCGAGAGGGCGAAGCTCGTCTCCGGCAGTCCGCTCGCGAGTGCCACCTTGCGCGCTGGATTGCTGCCCGCGCTCACGTTGCCGAGGATCATCCCCTGAACGTTCGACGCTTCGCAACGGGCATCAGCCAGTGCCGCCGCCAGCACCGGCGCCGCCAATTCCTCAAGCCGCCTGGCGCGATGCAGACCGCCAATGCGGCCGATCGCCGAACGGCGCGCGGAAATCAATACGGCGGGAGGGTTTTTCATGATCCGCTTAAATCAACACTTAATGGTGGCTAAAAGCGGAAGTCCGCTTGGCCGCAATGTGATATTGTTTCATCGCAATGCGGGGCATGATACAGTTTTAACCGGGTAGCTCGCAAGGATCCGCGCAACCGATGCCAATACGAGACCAAGCAACTTTGTTCCCAACACCGGGCCATAACCATGGTGCCTGCCTGAACTCGGCCGTCGGCCGTGCCGAGAACGCATTCGAAGCCCATGGCCTGAAACTCACCGCACTGCGCCGCAAAGTGCTGCAGGAAATCGCTGGATCACATCATGCGGTCGGCGCCTATGACATCATCGACAGTTTGGCGCGCAAAGGTGACCGGCTGGCCCCGATTTCCGTCTACCGGGCGATCGACGCGCTGTTGGCGGCGGGCGTGGTCCACCGGCTCGAAAGCCGCAACGCATTCTTCGCCTGCCATACGTCGCACACTGGCTCGGGCAATCAAGTGATACTTGCCTGCGAAACCTGCGGGCTCGTCGCCGAGGTCAATGGTGATGCCATTTTCCAGGCGCTGGCCAAGACGGCCGAAACCGAGAACTTCAAACCGCAGCGCCGTGTCGTGGAAATGACTGGCCTGTGCAAGCATTGCCAAGCACACGCATCCGGCGCGATGGCCGGAATCGAGGCGTGATGCAGCGGTCAGCATCCAAGCCCAAGCCGATCGAAGCGTGCGGACATGATCACGCGCACGATCATCAACATCCTCATGTTCATGATCATCCAGTGGGCTTGCCATTCCGGGACGATGCCCTGCTGGCAGCGCGCGGCCTAACCCTTGCTCGCGACGGCCGCACGATCCTCGACAACATCGACATCGACATCGGCGCCGGCGAAATCGTCACGCTGATCGGGCCGAACGGTGCCGGTAAAACAACGCTGGTCCGCTTACTTCTCGGATTGATGCAACCCGATCGCGGCGAGATCCGCCGGCAACCGGAACTGCGTATCGGCTACGCGCCGCAACGGTTCGACCTTGCACCGTCAATTCCGATGACGGTCGAACGCTTCCTCGAACCCGGCGCTCGATCCAAGACCGATCGTGTTGGCGCGGCCCTGGCTGAGGTTGGCGCCAGTCGTGTGCGCCAGACCCAACTTATCCAGCTGTCCGGCGGCGAGCTGCAACGTGTGGTTTTGGCGCGCGCGCTGCTGCGTGATCCGCAATTGCTGGTGCTCGACGAACCGGTGCGTGGCGTCGACTACGCGGGCGAGGCCGAACTTTATACGCTGATCAGCCGTCTTCGAGCTGAGCGCGGGCTCGGCGTGCTGCTGGTCAGTCACGATTTGCACGTGGTGATGGCGCAAAGCGATCGGGTCATCTGCGTCAACCGGCACGTATGCTGCTCCGGTGTACCGGAGGCGGTGGCGCGCTCACCGGAATATGTCAGGCTGTTCGGACCCGAAGCCGCGCGCGCCCTCGGGCTCTACAGTCATCACCATGACCACACGCACGATCTGGCTGGTGCGCCCCGGCCCGCAGCGGCAGCGGAACCGTTGCAATCCCACACAAAGGCCACTTGATGGAGCCGTTTCTCATTCGTGCCCTCGCGGCGGGCCTCGGGCTGGCTGTCGTCGCGGCCCCGCTCGGCTGTTTTGTCGTGTGGAATCGCATGGCCTACTTCGGCGAGACGATCGCGCAGGCGAGCTTGATCGGCATCGCCCTCGGGCTGCTGTTCAAGCTCGACCTGACCTTGGCGGTGCTCGCCGTGGCGGTAATGACCGCTGCATTGTTAATCCTGCTCAGCCGGCAAAAAATTCTACCGCTCGACGCAATCCTTGGCATCGTCGCCCATGCGGCGCTGGCCGCCGGTGTCATCGCGACGACCCTCGTCAAGGGCGTCAGCGTCGATCTGATGGGCTACTTGTTCGGCGATATACTCGCGGTCTCGACCGACGATCTGTGGTGGGTCTATTGCGGCGGCGCCGTCGTGCTGGCGGCGTTGTGGTGGATCTGGCAACCGCTGTTAGCGTTGGCTGTGCATGAGGAACTGGCCGCTGCCGAAGGCGTCAACCGCGAACGCACCAAGGCCATTTTTATACTCCTACTGGCGATTACCGTCGCGGTTGCCATGAAAGTGATCGGCATCCTCCTGATCGTCGCATTCCTCATCATGCCGGCCGCCGCCGCGCGCATCTTCGCCCGCACGCCCGAGGAAATGGCGCTGCTGGCTGCCGTCATCGCGGCGATCGGTGTCTGCCTCGGATTGCTGCTTTCATTCCGCATCGACGTACCTGGCGGGCCAGCGATCGTTGTCGTGCTGGCAGCTGCCGCACTGGCCGCCATCGGATTTGCCGGGAGCGCGCGACGGCGGGCCTGACCTGTTGGCAACTGCCGCCTCGCTCGGCTACAGCAATGCGGCGCTGCCTATTCGACTACCTTCGCTACGGAGCAAACATGACGACCACGCACGCAGATCAACGCCAGCCCCGCCGCGTATCGACACCGGTAAAGGTCGGTAATGTCGTGGTTGGCGGAACAGCGCCGATCATCGTGCAATCGATGACCAACACCGACACCGCCGATATCGAAAAGACGGTCGCGCAGGTCGCTGCCCTCGCCCGCGCTGGCTCGGAACTCGTTCGCATCACGGTCGATCGCGATGAAGCCGCCAAGGCCGTGCCGCACATCCGCGACCAGCTGTTGAAGCGCGGCGTCGATGTGCCAATCATCGGCGACTTCCACTACATCGGCCACACATTGTTGAAGGACAATCCCGCCTGCGCCGAAGCGCTCGCCAAATATCGGATCAATCCTGGCAATGTCGGCTTCAAGGCCAAGCGCGACAAGCAATTTTCCGACATCATCGAGATCGCACTCAAGTACGATAAGCCGGTGCGGATCGGCGTCAACTGGGGCTCGCTCGACCAGGAACTACTCACCCAACTAATGGACGAAAACGCCAAGTCGGCCGCCCCCATCGAGGCCCGCGCGGTGATGCACGAGGCGATGGTGCAGTCCGGATTGCTGTCGGCGCAGCGCGCGCATGAACTTGGCATGGGGCCCGAGAAGATCATCATCTCGGCCAAAGTGTCGGCGGTACAAGACCTCGTCCGTTGCTACACGATGATCGCCGCCCGCTGCACCTATGCGCTGCACTTAGGGTTGACTGAAGCCGGCATGGGCTCGAAGGGCATCGTCGCGTCTTCCGCCGCCATGGGCATCGTGCTGCAGGCCGGTATCGGCGACACCATCCGCGTGTCGTTGACGCCGGAACCGAACGGTGACCGCACCAAGGAAGTCACCGTCGCGCAGGAGCTGCTGCAGGTGTTGGGCATCCGGTCGTTCATTCCGATCGTGGCGGCCTGCCCCGGCTGCGGGCGCACCACATCGACGGTGTTCCAGGAACTCGCCAAGCAGATCCAGGATCATGTCCGCGAGAGCATGCCGGCTTGGAAACTGAAATATCCCGGCGTCGAAACGCTCAACCTCGCGGTCATGGGTTGCATCGTCAATGGCCCCGGCGAAAGCAAGCACGCCGACATCGGCATCTCGCTGCCTGGCACCGGGGAAAGCCCAGCCGCCCCCGTCTTCATCGACGGCGAGAAGGCGTTGACCCTGCGCGGCCCCAACATCGCCGCCGACTTCCAGAAGTTGGTCGAACAGTACGTCGAAAAGCGGTATGGCAGCGGGGCGTAAGTAGCGACGCATCATCTTGACTTCTTGACTGAAATATCCGATATTTCTGTTATGACAGAAATAACGGGCATAAACGTCGAACTTCCCGCGGCGATCGAACGGTTCGTGCTGCAATGGGGCGACATGGGCGGCCAATGGGGTGTCAACCGCTCGGTCAGCCAAATCCACGCGCTATTGTATCTATCGGAGCGGCCGCAAACGGCCGAGGAGATCGCGGCGACGCTAGGGCTCGCGCGCTCGAATGTTTCGAACTCGATCAAGGAGCTGCTCGCCTGGAACTTGATCCGGCGCGTGCCGGTCAAGGGTGACAGGCGCGATCACTTCGAGGCCGAAATCGACGTGTGGGAGATCGTGACCCGCATCGCCGCCGGTCGCAAGGCGCGCGAGATCGACCCGGCAATCGCCGTCCTGAGGTCTTGCGTTGCCGAGGCCAACGACGATCCGTCGATCCATCCGGTCGCAGCCAAGCGACTGAAGGACATGCTCGCCTTCACCGAAAGCATGGATCGCTGGTTCACGCAGATGCAGACCATTCCGAAATCGAAGCTCGCGAGTATGATCCGCCTCGGCACCAAGATCATCAATTTCTTGCCACGTGGAAAATCGAAGTAACGCTTGCGCCGAGAGGGCGTCATGCAATCTCAACAAAACCAGTTCACACGATCCGACTTCCGCCTCTCCGAGCCACGGCGGAAAGCGGCCACCGAACTCGGTGACCTGCGGTTCAGCGCATTGCTTTCAACGCAGGAATGGATGGACCTGCCTGCCGGCATTCGCCGCCGCTTCTCCAAACGTCTCGCCGATGGCAATACCGTCATCTATGCCGGCGAAATCGTCGAAACCCACATGAGCCGCGCCGGTTGGTGCCTCGCCCAAGCCGCCCGCTTGGTTGGCGCGCCACTGCCGACGTCCCGCGACATCAACGTGCCGAGCGTGGTCACCGTGACCGAAGACACAGCAACCGGCGGCCAAATCTGGACGCGGCTCTACGCGCGCCGCAACGGCTTCCCGCAGGTGATCAATTCGTCGAAGCGCTTCAGCGGCCCGACCGGCCTCGAGGAATACATCGGCTACGGCATCAGCCTGGCACTGACGGTCGCCACCGAACCCAGCGCGCTATTGTTCCACAGTGCCGGATACTTCCTGATGTTCGGCCGGTGGCGCATTCGCCTGCCACGCTGGCTGACACCTGGCGCACTGTGTGTCACGCATCGCGAACTCGGCACTCATCGGTTCGAATTCAAACTCGAAGTCACCCATCCGTGGTTAGGGCATCTCATTCGGCAAGTCGCGGTGTTCCGCGAGAGTGTCGGGTAATCTCGGAAGTCTTGTTGGGCCACCAAAACCCAACCGTTACGGCCGGTCCACTTGGGTTTCAAGTAGCTCCGCAGGCAGGTGATAAGTCTGCTTCCAGGTATCCAGGGCAGCGTCCGTCTGCGTCATTGTGGCCTCGACCAGGGTCCAGTGATTGCCGGCGCGACGTATCGATCGGGTGAGCAAGAAATACGCGTCCCCGTGGTTTGATTCTGATTTTGGTTGGTCGATGGCGCCGCCATCGGGACGCTGAACTTCGACACTCCCGAATGCCCAATCTTCCGTAACATTCAAGCGTTTGACAACAAACCGGACAGACCCATGCGTGGCCGCCTCGAAAAACGGCCGCGCTGCGTCGAGCATTTCGGCGCGCAATTTCGAATCTCGGGTAGGTTCAGTTGGCGGCGCTGCACTGGCTGAGGTGGCAGCTACGATTGCGCAGCAGACCGAGAAAAAAATGGCTCGCATAGTGCACCCTCCTTATTCGTATCTAGCCGAGTACGAAGAGGTCTCACCACGATCTTATACTGGCAAGTCAAAATTTGGTGTGCGTCAGGCATCGCGAACGCGGCAGATACCGTTCGAAATCCACCCCTGATGCAGGATGCCAAATAAAAATCTGGCCCACTTCCCATGCCCTATTTCGACGGGATGAGATACTTCGCCGCGGCCGTCGATAGCGGGCCACCGACGATGCACGGAATGCCGAATTCGACTTGCCCCAGGGCCGCGGCGGCAATGCACCCGGCCGCGATCAACGTACTGCCGGCCTGTGCCCACCACGACATGTTGCGGTTCTTCAGCGGCCCTTTCGCACGCAATTCATCGATGCTCGCGACCGCTTCCTTGCGGATGCGCGCTGTGTCCGAAGTCTCGACCGCCTCGATGATGTCCTTGAGCGTCGTCACAACGAGTTTGTCGCGTACCGTTGCCGCCTGATCCTTCATGTGTTTGAGCAAATCGGTATCGCGCGACGCGTTGTTCGCGAGCGTCCACTTCGTCATACCGGCGAGCGTCAGCTTTTCAATGTCGTTTTCTTCCTTCGACCAGGCGAGCGTCGTGATGATGCGATCGACCGGCGCCCATTCTCCGGTCGCGAAGTAATAGCCCCAATTGGCATCGAGGATGGATGGCCCCTTCTCCATCGGCGATGCCTGCAGCACCGGCAACTTGCCGGACATGTAACGCTCGATCAACACCGCGCGCGCCGGCATGCGCTCGACGAACTTGCCCAGCAACTCCTTCCACTCCGGCAGCCCGGAATAGGCAATCGCGCGAACGATCGCGACTTGATCCTCCGGCGGCATCGGGAACATGCGCGAAATCAAGGCCTCGGCGGTTTTCGGATTGGTCCCAAGGACACCACCGATAAAGCCGACGTGGACGCCCGCACCTTCCATGTCCTTGAACAGCCCCATCGTACTCATCGCCTTGACGACATCGGGCACCGCGTTGGGATCTGGGTTGGCGCGGTACCGGTCAATAAATCGCAATACATGTTCCGGCGCCGTAATCGGTGGCTGCTTGGAATTTTGCGACGCGAGTTGCGACTTCGGTTTCGCAGCATTCACCTGCAGCGGCATCAACTGCAGCACGCAACACACAATGATGAGAATTCGACGCAACACTGGATCACCCCATTAGATGGAGTTGCAACCCGCGCGCGTGGCATGGCGATTTTGTGGCTTAGTTGTTCTTTTTCAGCTTCGAGAAGTCCGGTTTGCGCTTTTCCATGAACGCGGAAAAAGCTTCACCTGCCTCTGGCGACGACAACCGCGCGCCGAAGATCTTGGCCTCTTCATCGACCCGGGCGACGATCGCGCCGGGATCGCCCCGCATCAGATGCCGTGACAAGCGCAACGCTTCCGGCGCCTTGGCCGCCAGACGATGGGCGGCCTTCAATGCCGTCGCTTCAAGTTGATCGGCCGGCACGATGGCGTTGACGATACCGGCTTCCCGCGCTCGTTCGGCGGAAAACGGCTCGCCCAGCACCAGCAGCTCGAATGCGCGCGCGTATCCCATCCGCAGTGGTGCCAGCAAACTCGATCCGGCTTCCGGTACGAGACCAAGATCGAGGAACGGCGTGCGCAGGCTGGCCGACGGCGTCGCGTATACGAGATCACAATGGAACAGCAGCGTCGTGCCAATACCGACCGCCAGCCCATCGACCGCCGCGATCATCGGCTTTTTTACCCTCGGCAAACCACGGATGAAATTCAGCACCGGTGTGGCGAGGGTCGTGCCGCCTTTTGCTCGAGCAATGAATTCGTTGATGTCGCTGCCGGCGGTAAACACACCGCCCGACCCGACAAACAAATGCACCGCCACATCGGGCGATGCGTCACCACGATCGAGCGCTTCCATCATCGCCACATACATCGACGACATGAGCGCATTCTTCTTATCCGGCCGCGTAAACCGGATCGTCTGTACGCCTTGATGGGTTGTGATTTCTAGGTCGGACATTGCTTCACCCCTCCTTACGCCGAAAGCCGATCGGGTTCGACACCCAGGATGCTATCTGATCCACCGGTGACGGTATCGGCGAGGCCCTGCGCTTGCACGCACATATTTTCAGCGAAGAAGCGCGCGATTGCGATATGATTGGTGCCGCCACCGTCGCGAGCAGCGACCAGTGCGCCGCGCGCGAGGTAATTGCCACCAGCCGCCAAGCCAAACAAGCGAAGGTATGGCGTCGCACCTGCGAGTGCCGCGTTCGGATTGGTCGCGAGCGCCTTGCCCATCCAAACCGTTGCTTCGGTCAGCGCCGCGACCGATTCGCCGAGGCGATCACCCATGCGACCGAACGCTGGCTGATTAGATGCCTTCACCTGCTCGACGGTGGCCTTGAGTTCGGTGATGTAGGCCTCCATCACCTTGCCGCCTGCCAGCGGCAACTTGCGCGTCACAAGATCGATCGCCTGAATGCCGTTGGTGCCTTCGTAGATCGGCAGGATGCGCGCATCACGATAATACTGCGCCGCGCCTGTTTCCTCGATGAAGCCCATGCCGCCATGGATCTGCACGCCGATCGACGCGACCTCGCAACCGGCGTCGGTCGAGAACGCCTTCGCGATCGGCGTGAGAAGTGCGGCCTTGGCCTGCGCCGCCTGACGCTCACCTTCCGTTTTGCCGCGATGCGCGATATCCATTTCGCGCGCGGTGACCAGGCAGATCGCACGTGCCGCCTGCGTCATAGCCTTCATCGTCATGATCGAACGACGGGTATCGGCATGCTCGATGATCGGCCGCATGCCGGTGCCGGTCGCGCCGGGAGGACGGCCCTGTTTGCGATCGTTGGCATATTCGATCGCCCGCTGCGTCGCGCGCTCGGCGATCGACACGCCTTGCACACCAACCGCAAGTCTTGCCGCATTCATCATAATAAACATCGTCAGCAGGCCGCGATTTTCCTCGCCGACAAGATAGCCGATCGCGCCACCTTTCTCGCCGAACTTCATCGTGCACGTCGGCGACGCATGGATGCCCAACTTGTGCTCGACGCCGGCGCAGATCACGTCGTTACGAGCCCCCAACGAGCCATCTTTGTTGACGAGAAACTTCGGCACGAGGAACAATGAGATGCCTTTGGTGCCGGCTGGCGCATCCGGCAACCGGGCGAGCACCATGTGGATGATGTTCTCGGTTAACTCATGTTCGCCGTAGGTGATGAAGATCTTGGTGCCGGAAATCTTGTAGCTACCGTCCGGCTGCTTGATCGCCTTGGTGCGCAGTTCGCCCAAATCCGAACCGGCGTGTGACTCGGTCAAATTCATCGTGCCGGTCCAGGCACCCGAGATCATCTTCGGCAAGTACGTGGCCTTGAGCTCCGCCGAACCGTGCGCATTGAGTGCGTCGATGGCGCCTTGCGTCAGCAGGGGGCACAGGCCGAACGCCAAATTCGATGAGTTCCAGATTTCGCAAGCGGCCATCGAGACTATGCCCGGTAGTCCTTGGCCGCCGAATTCCTCGGGGCACGGCAGCGCGCTCCATCCGCCCTCGGAAAACGCTTTGTAGGCTTGCTTCCAACCTTCAGGCGTCGAAACCACGCCGTCCTTGACGGTCGAGCGTGATTGATCGCCGATCCCGTTGAGCGGATCTAGGATTTCCGAGCCAAACCGCCCAGCCTCCTCGACCACCGCCCGCACCGTATCCTCATCGAGCCCGTCGTAGATACCGCTCTCGATCAGACCAGGCAGATCCACGGCGGTCTTGAGCGCGAACATGATGTCGTCTACGGGTGCCTTATAGGTCATGGACGGCGTCTCCTTGGCGGTTCTGTTTGCGCTCGACATTAGGCGCTTCGGCATCGTCGCGAAAGCCCCTTGACGTAAACGTCAATAGAAGTGTGCACCGTCGCGATGCCCGTGAAGCAAGCCAACCACGAAACCATAGCCGAGGCAGCACTGCTATTGCGGTCCGGTCGTCTCGTCGCATTCCCGACCGAGACCGTTTATGGGCTCGGCGCCGATGCGACCAACAGTGCGGCGGTCGCAGGGATATTCGAGGCCAAGGGACGGCCGCGCTTCAATCCGCTGATCGTGCATGTTGCCAACACAGAAACGGCTGAGCGTTACATCGTGCTCGATGAGTTGGCGGCCAGGCTCGCGGCGAAATTCTGGCCGGGTGCGCTGACGTTGGTGCTGCCGCGCAAGCCGAACTCCGGCATCTCGGATTTGGTGACGGCCGGGCTCGATACCGTTGGCATTCGCGTGCCCGAACACGCGATCGCCCGAGCGCTTTTGCTGGAAGCCGGAGTACCGGTCGCAGCACCTTCGGCCAATCGCTCGGGCCACGTCAGTCCGACGACCGCCGCGCATGTGGCAGCGGACCTTGGCGACCAAATCGCGCTGATCCTCGACGGCGGCCCGGCGCAGCACGGATTGGAAAGCACGGTGGTTGCGATTACCGGCGGCGTGGTGACCATTCTGCGGCCGGGTGCGGTCACTGCCGAGCAGATCGAGGCGGTGACAGGCATTCGTGTAGTGCGCGCGTTCGAGGGCGGCGATCGCCCGCAATCGCCAGGGCAATTGGCGAGCCACTATGCACCGAAGGCCGGAGTTCGGCTCAACGCAACCTCGGTCGAGCCAGGTGAAGCGCTGCTGGCGTTTGGCCCGGCGCCGATTGCGACCACCGGCCCAGCGATCAACCTCAGTCCAAGCGGCGATCTGATCGAAGCCGCCACCAACCTGTTCGCCGCTCTGCGTGCGCTGGATCAAGACTGCGTGTCGTGCATCGCCATCATGCCCATCCCCCATCACGGCCTAGGCGAAGCCATCAACGATCGATTGCGAAGAGCGGAGAAGGGAAGGTGAGGGGCGGTGGGGCGGGGACAGTTACTGACCTGCAAGATTATCAACAATTAGAATGCACGACCTAAAGCCGGTAACTGTCCCCGTAGTTTGCCCGTAGTTTGCTAGTTTGCTGTAGGTCGCAATAGCGTCAGCGTATTGCGACAGGATGTCGGCCTGTAGTTCGTCACGTGTTCATGGTGCAATACGCGCAATCGCGCTATTGGCACCCTACGGATGTTCCGTAAACAAACTTATTCGCCCAGCAGCGTGAACACTCCGGGGTATGCGGCACTTGATCGAACCGGGGCGATAAAGTCCCGGGAAGCGGGACGGCGATCAGCCGCCAGGTGAAAAGTGTGGGGATGGGCTCATCGCCTATCGGGATTTCGAGCCCCGATATCCGGCCCCTCGTCCGGTTGCGCGAACTCGAAACCGCGTCCCGCTGCGATGACGTGTTGTGGCCCGCACGTCCCGCCCATCCGAAGCGGAACAGAGCCAGCGTACGTGATCGCCAACCCGCAGGGTGCACTCAGGGAGCTTAGGCCCTGGCACATCATCGCTCATCCCAGACGA
>JANLPY010000615.1:0-43498 GCA_031367505.1 Hyphomicrobiaceae bacterium
GGGCCAGCACCAGCGTTGCGATCCAGCCGGCGATGGTGATGGCGCGGATCATTTGGCCGGCGCGTTGACAACTCGGTGGGCAAAATGTCCACTATCAGGCAACGCGCGATTATCTCATGCTGCCGAATAGTGGAGCCGTAACCCGCGTAAGGAATGCGTCGATGCAAGTTGCAAGTAGAACGCCACTGCTTGACACAGTTCGCACGCCCGACGACTTGCGTAAGCTGCCGGTCGAAAGCTTAACTCAGCTGGCGGATGAATTGCGCATTGAGACGATCGATGCGGTATCGAGTACCGGGGGACATCTCGGTGCCGGACTTGGCGTGATTGAACTGACGGTGGCGCTTCATCGCGTGTTCGATACACCCCGGGACCGGCTGATCTGGGACGTTGGCCATCAGGCCTATCCGCATAAAATTCTCACCGGGCGGCGCGATCGTATCCGCACGCTAAGGCAGCCCGGCGGCCTTTCCGGTTTCACCAAACGCAGCGAGAGCGAGTACGATCCGTTCGGTGCTGCACATGCCTCGACCTCGATTTCCGCGGGCCTCGGGATGGCAGTGGCGCGTGACCTCTCAGGCGCCACTCACGATGTGATCTGCGTAATCGGCGATGGCGCAATGAGCGCCGGCATGGCCTACGAAGCAATGAATAACGCTGGGGCGCGGGACGAGCGTTTGATCGTCATTTTGAATGACAACGACATGTCGATCGCGCCGCCGGTTGGCGCCCTGTCGAACTATCTCGCCCGGGTATCGTCGAGCAGTCCCTACCTGCACTTCCGCGATAGCTTGAAGCAGCTCGCCAAAAAGCTACCGAAGGCATGGGGACGACGAGCGGCGCGCGCCGAGGAATATGCCAGGACATATTGGACCGGCGGCTCATTCTTCGAAGATCTAGGATTCTACTATGTAGGCCCGATCGACGGTCACGATTTGGGCGCGCTACTTCCCGTGCTGGAAAATGTGCGTGACAGCCGGCAAGCACCTATTTTGGTGCATGTGGTAACCAAGAAGGGCAAAGGCTACGCTCCGGCAGAGAATGCGGCCGACAAATATCACGGCGTCAACAAGTTCAGCGTCATCACCGGTGCGCAAGATAAGCCGAAGGCGAACGCACCGAACTACACGCGCGTTTTCGCGCAATCGCTTATCGCCGAAGCAAGACGCGATCCCAAGATCGTCGCCATTACCGCTGCAATGCCCTCCGGCACCGGCCTCGATTTGTTCGGCCAAGAATTCCCGGATCGGACATTCGACGTCGGTATCGCCGAACAGCATGCTGTCACCTTCGCCGCTGGTCTCGCAACCGAGGGCTACAAGCCTTTCGTCGCGATCTACTCGACCTTCTTACAGCGCGCCTACGACCAGATTGTACACGATGTCGCAATCCAGCGTTTGCCTGTCCGATTTGTGCTCGACCGCGCGGGTCTCGTCGGAGCCGACGGCCCGACGCACGCCGGCTCGTTCGATCTTGCCTACCTTGGATGCTTGCCGGATTTCGTTATCATGGCGGCGGCCGATGAGGCCGAATTGAAGCACATGGTCGCCACCTCCCGCGCAATCGACGATCGCCCATCGGCACTGCGCTTCCCGCGCGGCGACGGCGTGGGTGTCGAAATGCCGGCCGAGGGCATCCCGCTCGAAATCGGTCGGGGCCGGATCGTTCGCGAAGGGTCGAAGATCGCCCTGCTGTCGCTCGGTACCCGACTGGCGGAATGCAACAAAGCCGCCGGCCAGCTCAATGCGATGGGCCTGTCGACAACGGTTGCCGACGCGCGTTTCGCCAAGCCGATCGACACCGATCTCGTGCGCCGCCTGGTGCAGAACCACGAGCTCGTCATTACGATCGAGGAAGGATCGATCGGCGGCTTTGGCACCCAGGTTCTTCACTGGCTGGCGCAGTCTGGATTGCTCGATCATGGAACAAAGCTCCGTACAATGGTCTTGCCGGACATTTTCATCGATCACGATAAGCCGGAGAAAATGTACGCCACGGCCGGCCTGGATGCTGCCGCGATCGTGGTAACGGCATGTTCGGCATTGGGACTGGCGCAAACCCCAACCGTCACTGGATCCAGCGCACGAGCGTGAATGGCCAGACGATACACACCGGTGCTCAATAGCTTGTGCCCAACTGACGGGCCGCGGAACCGATGCGAATACCGCTTCCCAGAGACCGGTTGATGAGACCGGTTGAGCGTCGACAAGGCACCGGCCAACGGTTGTCACCCATGTCTCAGGTACAATCCGTTACCCATGTCTCCGGGTCGTACAATTTGAGGAGTGGCTCCGCGGGCTGGATTCGAACCAGCGACCAGCCGATTAACAGTCGGCTGCTCTACCACTGAGCTACCGCGGATTAGACCTTCATAAGTCGCTGGTGCTAGCAGAAAGGTTCATGGTGGGCTAGCCCTTTTGCACAACAAGCGTCGTCCAGAGCCGTTATTCGTGATTTCAGGCCTAGTGATCAGACCGAAATGACAACCACGGTTGCGCTACATCGTTGCATCTGCCATGCCGCCCGGACGAGCCCGCACGAGAGGTAACGCGCATGGTCGATAAGGTTGCACTCATTACTGGCATAACAGGCCAGGACGGCGCATATCTGGCCGAATTGCTGCTGGCGAAAGGCTACGTCGTACACGGAGTCAAACGCCGCTCGTCATTGATCAATACCCAACGCGTCGATCACCTTTACGTCGACCCGCACGAGGAGCATGTCCGCTTTTTTATGCACTATGGCGACATGACGGATGCTACGAATCTGATCCGCATCGTCCAGGAAACGCAGCCGACCGAGATTTATAATCTGGCCGCGCAAAGCCACGTGGCCGTCAGCTTCGAGACACCGGAATATACCGCCAACTCAGATGCTGTCGGCACGCTTCGGCTGCTGGAGGCGATCCGCATTCTTGGTCTGACCGAGCGGGTGCGCTTCTACCAGGCTTCGACCTCGGAATTATACGGCAAGGTTCAGGAGACCCCGCAGTCGGAGACGACGCCATTCTATCCGCGCAGTCCGTATGCAGCCGCCAAACTCTATGCCTACTGGATCACGGTCAACTACCGCGAAGCCTATGGTATGCACGCCTCGAACGGCATTCTGTTCAATCACGAAAGCCCGTTGCGCGGCGAGACCTTTGTCACCCGCAAGATCACCCGTGCGGTCGCAGCGCGCGCCGTCGGCTCCAAGGACAAGTTGTTCCTCGGCAACCTCGATGCCAAGCGCGATTGGGGTCATGCGCGCGATTACGTCGAAGGCATGTGGCGCATCGTGCAACAAGCAGCGCCCAGCGACTACGTGCTGGCGACCGGCGAAACCCACGCCGTCCGCGAGTTCGTCGAACTGGCATTTGCCGAGATAGGCCGCAAGGTGCGCTGGCAGGGCGAAGGCGAGGCTGAGTGTGGTCTTGATGCGGCGAGTGGCGAAGTACTGATCCAGGTCGATCCGCGTTACTTCCGGCCGACCGAAGTGGATCTGCTGCTGGGCGATCCATCGAAAGCGCAGCGCGAACTTGGCTGGCGTCACACCACGCCGTTCAAGGAGCTGGTCAAGGAGATGGTGGCGGCCGACATCGCTATCCTGAAGCGCAACGGGAGCGTCGTGTGATGGCAAAGGCTTTCGATCTGCGGGCTAAACGCGTGTGGGTTGCCGGTCATCGCGGCATGGTCGGCTCAGCCGTTGTCCGGCGGCTCGCCAGCGAGGCTTGCGAAATTCTCACTGCCGATCGCACAAGTGTCGATCTCACACGGCAGGCCGAGGTCGAGCGGTGGATGGCCGACAACAAACCCGACGTCGTAGTGCTAGCCGCCGCTAAGGTCGGTGGCATCCTCGCCAACGATAGCCGGCCGGCGGAATTCATCCACGACAACCTGGTGATCGAGACCAACATCATTCACGCCAGCCACATTGTGGGCGTGAAGAAACTTCTCTTCCTGGGTTCGAGTTGCGTTTACCCCAAAATGTGCCCGCAACCGATCCGTGAGGAGTACCTTCTCACCGGCCCGCTGGAGCCAACCAACGAGTGGTATGCGATCGCCAAGATTGCCGGCATCAAGTTGTGCCAGGCCTACCGCCGGCAATACGGCTGCGATTTCATCTCCGCGATGCCAACCAACCTCTACGGCCCCGGCGACAATTTCGATCTGACGACGAGCCACGTGCTACCGGCGCTGATCATGAAAGCGCACCAGGCAAAGCTTGCCAGCGCCCCGCATATGCAGCTTTGGGGCACCGGATCGCCGCGCCGTGAATTCCTGCACGTCGATGATCTGGCCGACGCGCTGGTATTCCTCTTGAAACACTACAGCGCACCGGAGCCGATTAACGTCGGCGTTGGCGATGACCTGCCGATCCGGGAGCTGGCGGAACTAGTCATGCGCATCGTTGGCTTCGAAGGTACGTTGCAGCTCGACCCATCGAAACCGGACGGCACGCCGCGCAAGCTGCTCGATGTATCGCGGCTGTCGGCCCTCGGCTGGGCCGCCTCGACTCCGCTCGAAGCCGGCATCCGCACGACGTACGATTGGATGCGCACGCACGCGGGATGAGTGCTCACAGTCGTCACACCTTGAGGCGCACCACGGCGGCACGCCAGCGGCGCATGTTGCCGTTGACTTCGAGTTTAGCGTTGCCGATCAACGCATAGATCCGGACCGCGATGATCGGCGGCGTTGCTTCCAGCGACTGCGCGCGCAGCCCATCGGTCGCCCGCGCGATCAATACCGCGATTTTCACCCACTCCGTAGTCGCGGCTGCCAAAATGACAGCATCGGTTGCAGCATCCGCCTCAGGCGAACGGGGTTGCACCGGCTGCTTGTCAACGGAAGCGTTGGCAACATCAGTCTCGGTCTTGGACGAAACGGGGGATGACAAGACGTTAGGACTCCGAGCGTAAGATCGACGATTAGTGCGGTCTAGCACACTTTCAACCAATCTCACGAACGTTCCAAACCAAGGCCTTTCGCAGGCAGCGGCTCCGCTCAACGGCGGCGTTTGCGACAGCAAAAGAGCCCGCCGGAATGACGGAACCAAAGTTTCAATCGTCATCCCGGAAGCCGTTAGCGCAGCGCCGGCTATCCGGGATCCAGAGAAAAAGTGCCGGAGGCACAAAAACGCTATCGAGCCGACGGCACATCATCGCTGGATCCTGGCTCGCGATCGGCGCGAAGTACGCCTCCTTGGCCGGGATGACGGATGTAAGTTTTTACCCATCATCCCCGAAGCCATAAGCGCAGAAGCTCTCTTCCTTCGCAGGCGGCCGACTCCGTAAAGCGGAGTCGCCTGCGACAACAAAAATCACTTAGCGGTTACGTTCTTTGTCGCGCTGCCAGTAGATGAACACAACCGTTGTGGCGGCCGTCAGCAGCATGGTGGCGAAGATATCGCCGCGCTTGATGAAGTTCATCCAGATATTGAGCCAGTATGTCAGCGTGCCGCGCCCGGTGAGCAGACCGTTGACCACCATGAATAGCCCGATCACGCCGGCGCTGGCGGCAACACCGCTCGCCACTTGCGCCAAGCGTTTTACCGCCTTCGTCACCGAGAATTTCTTCCCCGGCATCACCAGCATCGTCTTGACGTCGGCCATGTTCTGCTCCTGTCGCGGATAAAAGCGTCGAGACGGCAGGATACCTGATTCGAGGTGATTGGTTGTAACTGGAGTTGCAACTCGCGTTAGGCGAGCGGAGAATTATTATTTGCAGCGGCGGTAGGTGCGCGCGATTTTGCCTTGCGTCAGAACTAGCGTGTCGTCGACGACCTTGAGCGTGAACGCATCCGTCTGTTTATCCCCCTCGACCGAACACGCCGCAACCACGTTCCAAACTGCGCCGGTTTTCTTCACCGTGGTAAAGTTGCAATGCGCCTCGAGCTGGTCGTAGCCCTTCGCCCTGATGACGATGGGCGCGCCTTGCAGGTCTTGGCTGTGAAAAAGAAAAACTGGGCGTTGGGAATGTGACAAGGAAACTGGGCCTGCAACAAATGGAAGCGATTGTTATCGCCATTATCAATCCTGGGAGTAACAAGCAAAACGGTACGTTTGCTGGAGCTAAGCAAGTTTTTCAAGTCCCAAGCGAGTCAGCTGATGGTGACGCAAGCACGAAATTGGAACGTATTGCAAAGGAGATGGCCAACTTGAAATCCCAACTGGACGTCTTAATTCAAAGGTCGTGATTGAGCTCGGCGGCGATCGGAGTCAACTCGTAGATGGCGCCAAATTTGGCGGCCGTCTCCAGATCGCCCTGGCGTAGAGCCAGCCGAACATTTTCAAGCTTCAAAGCGTCCTGAAGTGAAACGTAGGGCGACCAATCGCTGTCCGTCTCGATCGACTCGACCTCGACCTCTGCTACATAGCGACCTTCCCGCACTAGCTCATTGGTTTTGGTTACTTTCATCGCACGCGGCTCCTGAAATCTTCGCTCCATTCGCTTGGGTCTGGTCGATTGTCAGCTAAGGAAACTCGCGACAAGCCTCAGCGAGGATTGTTTTTCGCCAGGCCAACTACAGTTAAAAAAACTTGGAAACAAGAGTGGGCCATACTGCCTTCCAGAGCTCACTTCCTGCTCCGTGCGCAACCCCAGCGCTAATAGCCGCCACAGCGGTTGCGGCTAGTGCGAAGACGGTCTTCCATCTCCGCGGACTTACGATTTTTTGGCTAGCGGATGACGCAACGACGAGTTGCTGTTCAAGATAAATTCTGAGTCTCTGTGAGTTCGAGCGATGTCGCCCCTGCTCAACGACTAAATTTAGAATGCAGTTCATGAGTTCTTTGTCGTTACTGTTCGCCAATGCAATTTTGTGCAATCGAGTGCTTGATAGCGAATTTAGCTTCGCGCGGTCCCATCTCGCTTTCGATCCCATCGTTCAACTCCAACGCGTCGCGTACCTCAGTATGCACAAAGCGATTTAGAGTGACAACTCGTCTCCCCCATCTCACTCCGCCGCTTCTTTCTTGCCGGTGCCTGCCGCCGCCACGCCGCGTCGTTTGAGCAGGTCGCGGAGGAACTGGCCGGTGTAGCTTTCCTTCACTTTGGCGATGTCTTCCGGCGTGCCTTCGGCGACGATCCGGCCGCCGCCGTCGCCACCTTCGGGGCCTAGGTCGATCACCCAATCGGCGGTCTTGATGACTTCGAGATTGTGCTCGATCACCACCACGGTATTGCCGGCATCGGCCAACTCGTGGATCACTTCGAGCAACTTTGCCACGTCGTGGAAATGCAGACCCGTCGTCGGCTCGTCGAGAATGTACAGTGTGCGCCCGGTCGCACGCCGCGATAGCTCCTTGGCGAGCTTGATGCGTTGCGCTTCACCGCCCGACAGCGTTGTCGCCTGCTGGCCGATCTTGATGTAGCCGAGCCCCACCCGCTTCAGCGTTTCGAGCTTGTCGCGGATCGACGGTACGGCTTGGAAAAACACCGCGCCATCCTCGATCGTCATATCCAGAACATCGGCGATCGACTTGTCGCGGAACTTCACGTCGAGGGTTTCGCGGTTGTAACGACGGCCCTTGCACTGGTCGCAGGTGACGTACACGTCCGGCAAAAAGTGCATCTCGATCTTGATGACGCCGTCGCCCTCGCAGGCTTCGCACCGCCCGCCTTTGACGTTGAACGAAAAGCGGCCTGGACCGTAGCCGCGCGTCTTGGCTTCCGGCAGTCCGGCGAACCAATCACGGATCGGTGTGAACGCACCTGTGTACGTCGCCGGGTTCGAACGCGGCGTGCGCCCGATCGGCGACTGGTCGATATCGATCACCTTGTCGAGTTGTTCCAACCCCTCGATGCGATCGTGCGGCGCTGGATGTTCGCGCGCGCCGGTCAGTTTGCGAGCGGCGGCACGAAACAGCGTATCAATTAAGAACGTCGACTTGCCGCCACCCGACACCCCGGTCACGCAGGTGAGAATACCGAGCGGCACTTCGGCCGTGACGTTCTTCAGATTGTTGCCGCGTGCACTAACGACTTTCAGCGTGCGGTTCTTGACCCGCGGCCGGCGCTTCTTCGGCAACGGGATTTGCCGCAATCCGGTCAGATACTCGGCGGTCAGACTGCCGGGTGTCGCCATCACCTCGTCGGGCGTGCCGGCAGCGATGATCTGGCCGCCATGCACGCCGGCGCCCGGACCGATGTCAACCACGTAGTCGGCGGTGAGGATCGCATCCTCGTCATGTTCGACGACGAGCACGGTGTTGCCCAGATCGCGCAGGTGTTTCAGCGTTTCGAGTAGTCGCGCGTTGTCGCGCTGATGCAGGCCGATCGACGGTTCGTCGAGCACATAAAGCACGCCGGTCAGCCCGGAGCCGATTTGCGAGGCGAGCCTGATGCGCTGGCTCTCGCCGCCCGACAACGTGCCGGAGTTGCGCGCCAGCGTTAGATAATCGAGGCCGACGTCGTCGAGAAATTTCAACCGCTCGCGGATCTCTTTCAGGATGCGGGTGGCGATCTCGGCTTGCTGTTTGGTGAAAGTGGCGGGCAGCTCGGCGAACCAGACGTTGGCCTTGCGGATCGACAACTCGCCGACTTGGCCGATGTGGAATCCACCGACCTTCACGCTCAGTGATTGCGGTTTGAGGCGATAGCCGCCGCACGCTTCACACGGGTGATTATCCTGGTAACGCGACAACTCCTCGCGCACCCACGCACTGTCAGTCTCGCGAAACCGGCGTTCGATGTTGCCGATCACGCCCTCGAAGTTCTTGGTGTTCTTGTATTTGCGCAGGCCATCTTCGTAGACGAAATCAATCTCCTCTTCGCCCGAGCCATACAGCAAAACCGTTTGGACGGTAGGGTCCAGATCCTTGAACGGCGTCGTCATCGAGAACTTGTAATGACGTGCAATTGCCTGCAGCGTCTGCTCGTAATAGGGCGAGGTCGCACCGGTCTTGGCCCACGGCGCGATCGCGCCTTGGCGTAATGAGCGCGCCGGATCAGGCACCACGAGATCGGCTTCGAAACGCAGCTCGGTGCCCAATCCATCGCACTTCGGACAGGCACCCGCCGGCGCGTTAAACGAGAACAGCCGCGGTTCGATTTCGTCGATCGTGAAGCCAGACACCGGGCAAGCGAAGCGCGCCGAAAACGTGATCCGCTCGTGCGTCTCGTTTTTGTTTTGTAGAATCTTCGCGGGCACTTTCTTTGCGCCAGGCGACTCCCCTGCGGGGAGCCGGCCGCCGGGCGCGGGACTATCCGCATATTCGAAATAGCAAAGGCCATCCGCCAGCCCAAGCGCGGTCTCGAAGCTGTCGGCGAGGCGGGAGGCTAGGTCGCCGCGCACCACGATGCGATCGACCACCACGTCGATGTCGTGCTTGAATTTCTTGTCGAGCTTGGGCGCGTCGGGGATCTCATAGAACGTGCCGTTGATCTTGACGCGCTGGAACCCCTTCTTCTGCAGGTCCGCCAGCTCCTTGCGGAACTCCCCTTTGCGGCCACGCGACAGTGGCGCCAGCAGATAGCCGCGCGTTCCCTCCGGCAGTGCCATTACCCGGTCGACCATCTGCGTTACGGTCTGGCTCTCGATCGGCAAACCGGTGGCGGGCGAATACGGCACTCCGACGCGGGCGAACAGTAGCCGTAGGTAATCATAGATCTCGGTCACCGTGCCGACCGTCGAGCGCGGATTTTTCGAAGTCGTTTTCTGTTCGATCGAGATTGCCGGCGACAACCCGTCGATATGATCGACATCGGGCTTTTGCATCATTTCCAGGAACTGGCGGGCGTAAGCCGACAAGCTTTCGACGTAGCGCCGCTGGCCCACGGCGTAGATCGTATCGAACGCGAGCGATGATTTGCCCGAGCCCGACAGGCCAGTGAACACGATCAACTTGTCGCGCGGCAGCTCGATATCCACGTTCTTCAAGTTGTGCTCGCGCGCGCCTCTCACGGAGATGACGCGACGGTCGTGGGCGGATGGTATCTTGGAAGGCTTCACGGGCGTTTTGCTCATGGCTTTAGGTAGCCGATGACCGCCCGGTGGGCAATGCAACCGGCGCAGGCGTGCACAGGGGCTGTAGGTCGCAGGCAGTTGTTTTCGCTAGCCCGCTCGTTTCTGCTTGCGTTGCATCGGTGGCAGACCCGGCGCTGAAGTAGCCATTCGAACCGGCATGCGATGGGTGCGGCCCCGCAGCCATGTGGGCACGAGCACATTAGGGATATCGCGAGTTCTACTCATCGCGCGTATTGACAACAGTAGTTGCTTGCGTTCCAAGACAATCTGAGAAGTAGATCAGCAGATTGCAAGTCTTGGGCCTGTATAGTTGCACTGGAAATCATCGCAAACGTCAGCGTGTGCTTTCCGCCGGCCCATAACCGGTTGCAACAAACTGGCCTGCACTAGCGCGCGATACGGGGAACTGGGACCATGGACGACATCGCCAAGACTGAGCTTGTCGAGCTAACCGCTGAGATCGTATCGGCCTATGTGAGCAACAATACGGTCAACGCTGCCGACGTATCCGCCCTGATCGGCGATGTTCACAGTGCACTTTCTCGCGCCGCAAACGGCACCGCCGACATGGTTGAACGGGAAGAACTTCGCCCGGCCATCACGGTCAAAAAATCGGTCACGCCCGAGCACATCGTTTGCCTGGAAGATGGCAAGAAGTTCAAATCACTCAAGCGCCATCTGCGCACCCATTACAATTTATCGCCCGAGGAATATCGCGAGAAGTGGGGCTTGCCACACGATTATCCGATGGTTGCACCGAATTATGCCGCCGCCCGGTCAGCGCTCGCCAAGAAGATGGGCCTGGGCACACGCCGGGACGAATAGCGATGGGCGACAAGTCGTTGTTCTAAAACTCAACTGCCCATTTGCAATTCAATGCCCGCATTCGCAGCGGTCATTGTCGCATGCGGGATCAGCCTTCGTAGATCATCGGTTTCCTGCCGCAGCATCTTTGAAAGAGCCGCATGCCGGCTCACATCGTAAGTCCAGTGCCCGGCGATGCCGCGCTGGCGCTCGCGGCGTAGGGCCGACATCAACAAACGGCGCATCCGTCGCCGTCCCAAGATCATCGTATCGTTGATTTCATTCGGCCAGAGTGGGACGAGCCGTCCGAGCTCCCGCCCCCTCTCGCAGGGGTGCGCTGGCTGGCTGAATTTCGCGTCGAGTGAAGGTTTCGTGTGCACGTGAGGCTCCTGTTTGTCGGGCCTCGAGTGTCCCATGGCGGGCCAAAGCGGGGATAACTTTGGAGCGCCCCGACAGCTGCCGGATAGTTATCCACGGTGTTCATACTGTCGGTATTCTGTGATCCGGGAGTACTGCTGGGTACACGTACAGTTCTTGCATGGCCCCCGACAACAACTGGCTCACGGCCTCAGCAAGGATCACGATGACAACTTGCCAAAGTGGAATTTTTTTATCCACACGCCGACAACGCGACTTCCGCGTTAACGAACTCAAAAAATCAAACACCCCAGCCCTGACCGATCCGGAGCTCCGCGAGCTTCTCGACGTGACCGTTGCCGGCGGTTTCGACGTGGACGAGACCCAATTGCGGCAACCCAACCGCTGCGGCGCCCGCATCGCGCTCGCACGGCAAGTCGCGATGTACCTGTCGCATGTCGCTTGCGGCTTGACCAAAGCCGAAGCCGGACGATTGTTCGCGCGCGACCGCACTACCGTCCACCACGCTTGCATCGTTGTCGAACAGCGCCGCGACGATCGCGCTTTCGATCAAGCGATCGACCATCTCGAGCGCGTCGTTAAGATCGTTGCCGGGACGCGGAGGCGCTCGTGCATCAATTAAATCTCATGATCGACGACGAAGGTTGTCCGGTGGATCCTAACGCGCGCGCATGTTTGCGTGGACTTGCACAGCGAGGTGCACGGCTGACCGCCGAAGGATCGGGCAATGTCGTACGCGCCGAGCGCAAAGGCAAAATGATGATCATCGCCTGGTTGGACCGCAGTATGATTACGGCGCTCAATGCCGCGGGTTGGCTGACCGAGATTGACGCCGGTACCTTCATTTTGGCACCGAAAGGACGAGCGATCGCTCGCATCATGAAGGCAGCACCTGCCCCCAGCGAAAGCATTGCGGGACCGGCGGTACCGGTACCAGAGATGCCTGCCGGCTCGATCGCGGATCGCGAAAGTCCCTTGGCCTGGGCCCGCCAGCATCGCAACCGGGAGGGAAAGCCGTATCTGTCGCAGGAAGCGTTCGATGCCGGCGAGCGGCTGCGACAGGACTTTCATCAATCTGGTCTAATGCCACGAACGACATTCGATTGGGACGCAATCTCCCGGTCGAAGGACGAACAACGCGGCGCGCATGGCCTTTCCGGCACGATCAGCAACGGGGCAAGTGCTGCCGCAGAAAGGGTGCGAAAGGCCATCGCGGCACTCCCGCCAGAGCTTGCCGGCCTGGTGTACGACGTCTGCTGTTTCGAGCTCGGTATGGAGGAAACCGGCCGCCGGCATGGCATGCCGCAACGGGCCGGGCACTACATGCTGTCAATCGCTTTGAACGCGCTCGCCCGGCATTACGGATTGTTGCCGCGCCCCAACGGATCGTTGGAGCAGGCCCGCCGTGCCCGGCATTGGGGCGCTCCGGGTTACAAGCCGGCGATGGACGGAAACCCCGGTTCAATGGGCTGACGGTTGGGCGACCAGCGCTTGCGCAGCATCTAAGCGAATGCGCTTGATCATCGATGCAAGACCATTGGAGCGCTGAGGGGTCAAATGCTCCCTCAGCCCAAGTGTGGCCAACTCGGCCTCGGCATCGAGCGTGGCGATCTCGGACAACGGTCGCCCCTCGTAGATGGCAATGACGATTGCCACGAGCCCGCGGACCAGATGCGCATCGCTGTCGCCAGCCAACACTAGCGTCGGTTCACCACCTGCTGCCCGTGGCATCACCTTGGAGCTGAGCCAAACCTGGCTAGCACAGCCACGCACTTTGTTGACGTCCGATCGCCGGGCCTCGTCGAAAGGCGGCATCGCGCGGCCCAATTCCATCACGTAGCGATACCGATCCTCCCAGTCATCGAGGAGATCGAAATCGTCGCGAATATGATCAATCGACATAGGTGGAGGCGTCCAATGAGGTGCCGCGGAACATCCGCTCACCACGACTGGCACATAGGCCCTCCCCCCCTGTTTCAGCAAGGGGTCGGCCCACGTTACGCGCCGGTTCGGACCGGCCGGCCGCGCCAAGCTGGCGCCAAGTCACCGGGAGCAAGCGTCCCTCGACCCGGCTCAAGCGCGCGAGCGGGTGCGAGTTGTAGAGGCGCTTCGAAGGGCAGTTGGCGGTTCAGCTCGCCGATCACCGGGCGTTGTTCGTGACGCGCTTGTGCATTCCCACGCATGTAATCTTGGATCATATTCCCCGCAAGCTTTGCACCAAACTCGGCCTTTTTGAGAAACGTTGCCCACAACTCGGCACCCGCCGCACACGTGTTGACGTTGCGTTCGCAAAATGTCGCGGCCCGCTCGACGACGGTTCCAGCTTGCCCCGTCACTTTCGCCTGTTGAGCTTCGTCCGTCGGCAACAACATGACGACGATAGCGATCCCGAATGCTGCGCGTATGAGAAACATTTTTGACGTGTCCAAAGGTTAATCGTAGCAGTTGGTACGGACTGCCTCTGCGATAACCTTACTTGACACAACTTGAAGTAGCGTATATTGGTCTGGCACACTTTAATTCGTATTTGATTCAAATTTGAAGCAACCGATTTGCGGTTCGGCAATAGCAGTTAACAGCCTCTTTACGGCCGCCCGTCATACTACCGAATTGAACTGATCGTACCCGCCCGGACATTAGATGACGCCAACCTACGCCAGATATGCCGTTTTCATCTTCGCCCTGCTGAGCGCAGGCGTTGTGGGAAACGTCATGTTCTTGCAGGGCGGGGCTGGCAACCAGGGCGGCTCCAACAGCGCCAGAGCTACGATTGAGCGTAATCAGCAGCGTGCAGACGCCGATCGCGCACGTCGATTGGCGGCCGATCAGCCGCCCGACGCAGTTAATGGCGGGCAGCGTTTGCCGCAGACGCAACCGTTTGTCATTAACCCTGTGCCAGCATCGACACCTATTGCGCCCATCCTCCGTAGCGACCCAAGAAAGTTGCCGGACGTCGCACGCAAGCCGGTTGAGACGACCAATGCCGACGTGGCAAGCCCTCCCGGAGGCCTAGATGCTCCCGAAGTCGTGGCGTCGATCCAACGCGAACTGCAGGCTCGCGGCTACGAACCCGGTGTTTCAGACGGTGTGGCCGGCATCGTGACCCGAGCGGCGATCATGGCGTGGGAGCACGATCACGGTCTCAGCCCGACCGGTGAGGCGACGGAAGCCGTCATGAAGGCGATCGTGCTCGGCGTGTCGGCCACCACCGCCTCGCAGATAACCGCGCAGTGGCAGGCGCTACCAAAAGACAAACGCCAACGCACCGATCAGCTCATTCGGACGGTTCAACAGTCCTTGTCAGCCTTGGGATATAATCCTGGCAAGGTAACGGGGCGCACCAACGATGATACCGAACGGGCGATCCGCGAGTTCGAGACGGACCAGAACCTTGCGCAAAGCGGCAGGATTTCCGGTCCGCTGGTCAGCCGCCTCGGCCGCCTGACCGCTGCGGCTCGACCTGCTGCCGCGCGATAGACCGCTTGTGGTTATGGGCATCACCGAGTAGTGCACCGGCATGCGTTTGAAGGCAGAAATCTGGGTCAAAGCTTACGTGCGGCGTTGCGCTGTCGCGGGCGTCCCCGCCATGGTGGTTCGTCACGGGGACGATGATGCCGGCGCAATTTTCATCAAAATCGCGCACCTCAACGGGCATGCCAGCCTTTACGGGCCCGCCCCTGCCGGGTTCGACGAAGGTCAAACCGATCGGCAATGGACGCTCCACCTGGACGCGGCCAAAGCCACCGATGCCGACGTCGAAACCTATCTCACGCGGCAAGTCGAATTCGACCCGGACCTTTGGATCGTAGAAGTCGAGGACCGTGCCGGCCGCCACTTCCTGGAAAATTGGATGTGAGACTTGTGCGCTGAATGCCACAGCCGACTCATTCTCGGTGCCCGCATGTACTGCCGGCTGGTGCGGAACAAACTTATTTACCCATTGTTAACCGAAGCAGTAGCCAGTGTGATTCCACGACTAGTCTTTAAGCGTTGCTTCATGAGTTACTTGAAATCTGTAAGCGCGGATCGCACCGCCTTCCGGGGCTGCGGATAACCCTCGCGCGCAACGGGGCTTCTACGGGGACTTAGGAGATCATGGCGACCATTCACCGAATTCTAGACGTGGCCAACCGGCGCACTCATAACCAAGCCGTCAACCGCGCGGCTAAACCGATGCCAACGCAAAAAGCGGAAATTATACTTTTTCCGGGCGTACGCTACGAGCGGTGGAGCGAAGTTCACGCCCAGACAACGCCCGTTCAGCGACGCGGCAAACGACGCGATCGGCTAGACATCGCCGAGTAGTTCTACAGGGTCTGATCGCCAATCAAGAGCGCTTGGGCGTGCACGTTGCCTTTGCCAGTTCGGCCAGCACTTGTGCCTGATAGGCAACGCCTTTGCTCGGCGCGCGGATCAACACCACCCCGTCGGTGCTTGGCATCGAAACTTGGGCTAAACCCGCGGCCAATCGTGCCTCAGGCAAGACACCAACGAATTGATCGCCCGGCGGAAGTAATAGCACGGCGATCTCAGTGCGCCGCTGGTCCTGCCCGGTGACGACGTAAATGCTGTCGCCAGAACCATTGTGAACCGAGAAGGTCCAGCCAGCCTCGGGCAGGGTTGCACGCACAACGTAGGCGGCTTCACCCACATTGACGCGGCATGCCGCATAGCGCAGGTCCGGCCCCTGAAACGCTATCAATTGTGATTTTGGTGAAGTCGGCGGAAGTAGACGCATCTCATTGGGTGGCAAGGCGGCGGCAAGTCGCATTACAGCATCGGCCGAGGACATTGAGGGCCACGCGAATGTCATGCAGATATGCACGATGCCGGCGCCGATCAGGGCCAAGCCAATGGTACGCAGCCGCAAACGAGGGTACGCACGCGCTGGTTCTGTTTGCATCTGCTCAAATCCTATCGACACGCAATACGATGGATGGCGGGAAGACCGCGCGTGGCCGCTTGTAGCTCAGCCGCGGTCGCATTCGGGCGGGGTGCGGGCCGCGTCATAACGAGAACCAGTCGCCCCGCGCCGCCGGTCGGCAGCCAATTACCGGGACGAGCATCGCGCGCCAGCGTCACAATATAACTGCCATCGGCGCCAAGCGCGATGGTGCGTGCATTATAGGCGTATCGTTCGGCGGCGTTGGTGATCAACCGGCCCTTCTCATCGAACACCGCGAGGCTCCACCAATCGCCTTCGAGACCGTCGCCCTGCATGGCATACTCGCACGAGGAGTGCAGTTTTTGACCGTCGTCATCGACCCGGGCTTCCCACGTGTGGATCGCAGTTGAACTCAATGGCAGGCTGCCGCTGCGTGAAAAGTGCGCGCGGGTATAGGGGTCGGCATCGGGACGGCCGGCCGACAACCACATCACCCACGCGCCGCTGGTTTTCGTCGTGAGGCCCGAGCCCCGCTCGACCAAGATCCAGCTCGACCAGATGCCAAAACCCAATGCAATGGCGACGAAGACGCCGACGTTCAGGATCGCATCGATCGCACCGACGATTATGGTCCGTAAGCCCAACATGATCGGGGCACGTGGCATCTTCATTCGCGGCAATTGTTTGAGTGCATCGATTGTCATATCAGGGCCGCCCGCTAAGCCCAGTGCGCGGTGGTCCCGGTGTCAATGCCGATTGACCGGCGGACAATGGGATTTCGGCGCGGCGGTCGAGTGCGCCGGTTGGTGCAGGCGTCACTTCAGGAACAACGGCGCCAGCCTTACGGAGCGCTACACTGAGCTTTTTCAAAACGTCGCGAGTCGGGTCGGGCATGATGCTTGTCGTGCGACGCGGCGCGCCATCGCCCTGGGCGTTTGCTGCGACCGGCTCAAGCCGCCGAACTTCGGCGAGCCGCTGCTTCTCCGCCACTTGCGCTGGATGTGGCGTCAGGCCTGGGATGGTTGGGATATCCTTGTTGGGATGGGCAACCGACATGAAGCCCGCCCAAGTGGCCGCCGGCAGACTGCCGCCGGTAATGTTGTTCATCTTGGTGTAGTCGTCATTGCCGAGCCAAACGCCGGTCACCAGCGCGCCAGTGAACCCCAGGAACCAAGCATCACGATAACTCGAACTGGTGCCGGTCTTGCCGGCGGTATGGGTAAAGTCGAGTGCGGCTTTCTTGCCGGTACCCTCGGTGACGACGAGTTGCATCAACTGGTTCATTTGCTCGACCACACGCGGACGAAGCACGCGCGGCGCCTCTGGCTCGTCGCGCTCGCGGCTATAGAGCAAATCGCCCTTCGCGTTGAAAACTTCCAGGATCGCATATGGCTTTGCAAGTTTGCCACCATTGGCGAAGGCCGCATACGCACCGGTATGCTGGATCGGCGTGATCCCGGTGTCCCCCAGCGCCATCGAGCATGTCTTCTTCACACCGTCGACGCCCAGACGCTTGGTCATTTCAAGAACTTTGTCGCGGCCGGCTTTCAACGACAAGTCGACTGCCGTGGTATTCAGCGAGGTCTTGAAAGCATCGCCGATGGCAATCGAGCGCCCCGTCCCGCCACCGCCGTTGTAGTTCTTCGGCGACCAGTTGCCACAACCAGCCGTGCTATCACTCACGATCGATTTCGATGTGTAACCGTTCTCCAGTGCCGTCGCATAAACATACAACTTGAACGACGAGCCCGGCTGGCGTCGCGCGTGCGTGGCCCGGTTGAATTGGCTCTCACCGTAGTCGAGGCCGCCAACCAGCGCCTTTACCGCGCCGTCCGGCTCCATGGAGATCAACGCACCCGATTTCAAACGACTAGCCTTGCCGTCGAGCCTGATGGTCGACTGCAGCGCGCTATCGGCCAACTGCTGTAGGGTGAGATCCACGGTCGTGCGCGCGGTGACGACGAACTGCCCCTTGCCCTCCATCACGCGCTGAATTTCCTCGTAGGCAAAGTCGAGAAACCAGTCGGGGCTCGCCGTATTGCGCGTCTCGATGACCTTAGCTGGATTGAGGCGCGCGTTGTGGATTTGCCCCGGTGTGTAATATCCCGCCTCCACCAAATTCGAGAGCACGTCGTTGGCGCGCGCTCTGGCGGCCGGCAAATTGGCATGCGGGGCATACTTGGTCGGCGCCTTGAACAGGCCGGCCATCATGGCTGCTTCCGCCATGTTCACTTCCCGCACCGACTTGCCGAAATAGAATTGTGCCGCAGCTTCGACACCGAACGTGCCACCGCCCATATACGCGCGGTCGAGATACAGCTTCAGAATGTCGCGCTTGGTCAACCGGCTTTCCAGCCAGAACGACATGAAGACTTCCTTGATCTTGCGCTGCAGCGAGCGCTCAGACGACAGGAACAGATTTTTTGCCAACTGCTGGGTAAGCGTCGAGCCGCCCTGAACCGTCTCGCCTGCGTTCACGTTGGCAACCAGCGCACGTAGCGTACCGATGAAGTCGATACCGAAGTGATCGTAAAAGCGCCGATCCTCAGTCGCCATGGTGGCGCGGATCAAAACTTCGGGGATCTCGTCCAATGGGATCGCATCGTTGAGATTGATACCGCGCTTGCCGATCTCGTTGCCGCGGGCGTCGAGAAACTTGACGGAGTATTTGCCGGGCGTGAGGTATTTGTCTTCGTCGACCTCTAGAAATGCCGGTAAGGCCAGCATGTACAGCACGATGAGCCCGCCAACCCCAAGCGTCATCGCCTCGGAGCCGATCTCGGTGAACACGCGCTGCCAGCCCGAAACGCGAAAACGCATGCCGAAGCTCGAAGCCGCGTTATAGGCATCCTTTACGCGCTCCCAGATACCGGAGAGCGACGAATCGATCAACGAATCGAGCCGCATCCAGTTGCTTGCCTGGAATTTATCACCGTGCTTGCGGAACCAGTCCTTCAAATGCGCATGCTCCTGGATCTCTCGATCGTTAGGCCAACTCTACGCGCACTGATAAGAATCGCGAAGACAGAAGGCCAGCGCTAATTTACACCTGACTACGGCGGTAATGCGAGGACGAACAGAGTGGCTGACGGCGCAAAGAATAGCGATGTTCCGTTTTGGGAACACAAAACGCTGGAGGAAATGACCCGCTCCGAGTGGGAAAGCCTCTGCGACGGTTGTGGCCGCTGTTGTCTGGTCAAGTTGCAGGACGAAGATACTGACGAAATTCACCTGACAAGGTTGTCCTGCCGTCTGCTTGATGTCGGCTCTTGCCGGTGCCGCGATTATGCCAACCGGCACGTCCAAGTTCCCGATTGCATTGCCATCGACCCGGAGAAAGTTCGCTCCCTCGATTGGTTGCCAGCGAGCTGCGGCTATCGGCGCGTCGAAGAGGGCCGTGGTTTGGAGTGGTGGCATCCCCTCGTCTCGGGCTCGCCTGACACTGTGCACGAAGCCGGAATTTCTGTGCGCAGTTGGGCATTGAGCGAAGCCCGTATCAAGCCGGAAAGCATCCATCGCTACATCATCAAAGATTTTGATAAAAAATAACAGCACCCCACCAACACCTGCTCGAGTTCCTCAATGACCAACATTGCGCCTCAGCGCCTGCCAACCCACGCCTGGGCGGTGATCATCGGCGGCGGCATTGCCGGCTGTTCGATCGCCTACCACCTGACGAAGCTTGGCTGGAACGATGTCGTCCTGCTCGAACAGGGCCGGCTTTCGGGCGGCACCACCTGGCATGCCGCGGGTCTCGTCGGCCAATTGCGCGGCCATTCGAGCATGACCCGCCTGATCCGCTACTCGACCGAACTCTATGCGAGCCTGGAAGCCGAGACCGGACAAGCAACCGGCTGGAAGCAATGCGGCTCGCTCACCATCGCCCGCACGCCCGACCGGATGACCTTGCTGCGCCGGGTCGCCGCGTCCGCCAAAGCCCAGGGCATTGTGTGCGACGAGCTTTCGCCAAAACAAGCCGGCGACAAGTGGCCGCTGATGAAGACCGATGATCTCGCCGGCGCCGTCTGGTTGCCGGGCGACGGAAAAGCCAATCCCGCCGACATCACCCAGGCGCTCGCCAAGGGCGCGCGAACCAGAGGCGCGAAGATATTTGAGAAGACCCGCGTCACCGAAATCGCGGTGAAAAATGGCCGCGCCACTGGCGTGTTGGCCGGCGACCAAATCGTCACAGCCGATGTCGTCGTCATCGCTGGCGGACAGTGGTCGCGCCAATTGGCCGAACGCATTGGCGTTGCGGTCCCGCTACACGCTTGCGAGCACATGTATATCGTGACCGCCCGCATTCCAGGTGTCACACCCGACTTACCCTGCCTTCGCGATCCGGACGCTTACATCTACTTCAAGGAAGAAGTCGGCGGCCTACTGATGGGTGGCTTCGAACCGAAGGCCAAGCCGTGGCTTACCGACGTGCCCGACGATTTCGAATTCGGCATGTTGCCGGATGATTGGGATCAGTTCGAAATTCTGATGACGAACGCCATCCATCGCGTGCCGGCGCTGGAAACGGCGGAGGTCAAAACCTTCATGAACGGACCGGAGAGCTTCACCGCCGACAATAACTACATCATGGGCGAGGCGCCGGCCGTCAAAGGCTTGTTCGTGGCCGGCGGGTTCAACTCGATGGGCATCGCGAGTTCCGGTGGGGCTGGCAAAGCACTCGCCGAATGGATCATTTCGGGTGAGCCGCAGCTCGACCTTTGGCCCGTCGATATCCGCCGCTTTGCGCCCTTCAATACCAACGGCCGTTGGATGAAGGACCGGGTCGCGGAAGTCCTCGGCCTGCACTACATGATGCAGTGGCCGAACCGCGAGTTGGAAACCGCGCGGCCATTCCGCCGTTCGCCGCTGTTCGACCGGCTCGATGCCAAGTGCGCGATCTGGGGTTCGAAGATGGGATGGGAGCGCCCGAACGTTTTCGCGCCGCCCGGTGAAAAACGAGAGATCGCCTATGGGTGGGATCGGCAGAACTGGTTTGCGTGGGCGAACGCCGAACAGAAAGCCGCACGCGAGGCGGTCGCCATTTTCGACATGACATCGTTTGCGAAACTACTTGTTCAGGGCCGCGACGCGGAGGCCGAACTGCAGCGCATTTGTGCCAATGACATCGCCGTCAAGCCCGGCATATCGGTCTATACGGGAATGCTCAACGCGCGCGGCGGCTACGAAAGCGACGTCACGGTATCCAGACTTTCTGAGACCGAGTTCCTGGTGCTCACTGGCACTGCCCAAGCCGTCCGCGATCTCGATTGGTTACGCCGCAACATTCGCGAAGATGCGCGCGCGACGGTTACGGATGTAACGTCGGCCTACTCGGTGTTGCCCGTCATGGGTCCGAAATCGCGCGAGCTGTTGTCGCGCGTCGGCCGCACCAAACTCGACAACGTGTCGTTCCCGTTCGGCGCAGTAAAACCAATCGAGATCGGCTATGCATCTGGCCTCGCTTGCCGGCGCACCTATATGGGCGAACTCGGCTGGGAGTTGTACATTCCGACAGAATTCGTCGCCGGAGTTTACGATACGCTTCACGAAGCCGGCCGCAATCTCGGGCTTCGTGATGCGGGCTACTACGCGATCGACGGTTTGCGGCTGGAGAAAGCTTATCGCGCGTGGGGCCGCGAACTGACGCCCGACGTCAACCCTTATGAAGCTGGCCTTGCCTGGGCCGTGAGGCTCGACAAGGGTTGCGACTTCATCGGGCGGGCAGCGTTGATTGAATCAAAAACGAAGCCACCGCAAAGCCGTTGCGTTTCACTTGTCGCAATCGACGCTGACGCTCCACTGGCGCACGGCGGCGAACTCCTCCTGCGCGATGGCAAACCCGTCGGCGATGTAACATCGGCGGCGTATGGCGCGGCGCTCGAACGTGTCGTGATGCTGGCTACCCTCAAGACCGGCGGCGATAAACTCGACGAAGCATCACTTACGCAAGAGACATTCGAGGTCGACATCGGCGGACACCGCATCAAGGTACGCGCCACCCTGAAGGCACCGTTTGATCCGGGCAACTTCAGGGTCCGCGGCTGATGCCCGATCGATCGCGACCACTATACGACTTAAGTTTTGGCAGTGAACCTCTGTCACATTAAGATCGGTCACCGCTCCGCCATGTTCGTCGGACAAGTAACGCTCATTAAGAAAACAAGTGGAGGAATGACACCATGCTACGCAAATTCTTGATCGGCGCCGCTGCCATTGGCGCACTCGCGCTGTCGACATCCGCATTCGCGCAGGCGCCGTTCGGCACCGCCGCGGAAGCCAAGGCAATGCTCGAGAAGGCTGTAACCGCGATCAAGGCCGATAAGGCCAAGGCGCTGGCCGACATGCAGAAGGGCGAAGGCGGCTTCAAGGATCGCGATCTCTATGCGTTCTGCGCCAATGCCAGCGACGGCGTGTTCACCGCACATCCAGCTTTGATGGGCAAGAACATCCGCGACATCAAGGACAAGAATGGCAAAGCACTCGGCGAAGAGATGATGAAAGTCGCCGCTGATGGCAAAGTCGAGGAAGTAAGCTACATGTGGCCCCGTCCCGGCGCCGATACGACACCTGTTGGCAAGGTCAGCTACGTGACCAAGGCTGGCGATCAAGTTTGCGGCGTTGGATACTACAAGTAAGCTGACACGAATTCGTTTCGAGGGGCCGGACACCTACATGGTGCCGGCCCTTTTTCATGTTCGATCGCTGAGCGTGTTGCACCGCATTGCCATCTTGCGGCGGCACTTCTATTTACTTCGGGTATATCAGTGCGCGTCACCGACGGATTAGAACGACATGGCCGACGTTCCCAACCCCGCCAATCGTGGCGGTCTGATCAAAGTGCGCGACGGATTGAAGTTGCATGTCACGCATTGGCCGGCACCCTCTTCGGACGCCCGGCCCGTCCTTTGCCTGCCGGGATTGACCCGCAACGCTCGCGACTTCAACGATATCGCGACAGCGCTCAGCAGCGGACCGGATGCGCGCGAGGTTTTCGCCCTCGATGCGCGCGGCCGCGGCCTTTCAGATCATGATCCCGACTGGCGCAACTACTCGATCCCGACCGAAACCCAGGACGTGATCGACGTCATGGCAGCGCTCGGCTTGCACGATGCGGCGATCCTTGGCACCTCACGCGGCGGTCTCGTCTCGATGGTGCTGGCGGCGATCCAACCAGGATTGATCGGCTCAGTCGTGCTCAATGACATCGGACCGGTGATCGAGCGCGACGGGCTATTGCGGATTGCCGGCTATGTGGGCCGCACGCCTGTGCCGACCTCGTGGGCGGACGCAACCCGTATGGTTGGCGATGTCAGCCGCCAGGCCTTCCCGGCCGTGCCGGACACCGCGTGGCCTCAAGTTGCGCGCGCCTGGTTCAACGACAAAGACGGCCGCCCCGTGAGCGGCTACGACACAAATCTCGGACGCACGTTCTCGGCCACCGATGCTGCCCCGCCGGCCCTATGGGCGCAGTTCGGCGCCTTGCGCCACGCCAGCGTTCTGGTCGTACGCGGCGAGACGTCGGATCTGCTCAGTGCCGAGACCGTTCGCTTGATGCAAGCTCGGCATCCCGATTGCGCGAGCCACGTCGTCAAGGGCCAAGGTCACGCGCCGCTGCTGATGGATCAGCCAACGATCGGTGTAATCAAAAAATTCTTCCAGACCAGCGACGCTCGTCGTCCGGTAGCCGGTGTACGGGTCCAATGACCAAGCTCACTTGATCGCGCAGCGATTGACCATCCGACCGCCTGGCAGCAAGCCACCGAACAGCGAGGCGAGCGCAATGCCAGTCACCCCCGTATTGGGTGCCACAGCGCTGGCACGGACCGTTTGCCTCGCCTAAGCTTGCACTTCGGATCGTCTTTTATGGCGGGAGGTTTGCATGCGGCGCTTGCCACGATGGCTCGTCACCACGCTATTTCTGAGTTTAGCAACTTTCGTTGCACCGCTGGCAATGGCCGCAACGACCACCGCTCCAGATCGCTGCCTGGCATTCGCCAAAGGCCCTGAAGGTGGACCGCGCATCGAACGGGTGGCGTTCGTGGCGGCTCAGCTCAAGCCGGCAGAAGTGCGGATTACGTTCCTCGGCCACTCGACATTCTTGATCGAGAGCGCCGGCAACATCCGTATCGCGACCGACTACAACGACTATTTCCGGCCCAACGTCGTGCCTGAAATCGCCACCATGAACCGCGCCCACGACACGCACTATTCGAATAATCCAGACCCGGGGATCAAACACCTACTGCGCGGCTGGAACCCTGATGGTGGCCCAGCCCAGCACGACATCACGCTTGGCGATGTGCGGGTGCGCAATATTCCGACCAACACGCGCGACTTCCAAGGCGGCACCAATGTCTATGGCAATTCGGTATTCGTGTTCGAGATCGCCGGGCTGTGCATCGCCCATCTGGGTCATCTGCATCACACGTTGACGGTTCAGCAGCTCGCGCAACTCGGCCAAATGGACGTTGTGCTCGTGCCCGTCGATGGCAGTTACACGATGGATCTCGATGGCATGATCGAAGTGCTGAAAGCGATCAAAGCTCCGCTGATGATCCCGATGCACTATTTTTCAAGTTACACGCTGGAGCGGTTCATCACACGGGTGCGCGACGCGTTCGAGATCGAGGTGAGCGCGGTATCCGGCATCGTGGTGTCGCGTCAATCGCTACCGGGCAAACAAAAAGTGCTCGTATTGCCCGGCCGGTAATGAAACCGTTCAGCGATAGCGCTTCTGAGGCGGGCGCGAGTTGGCCGTGGGCGGCGGCCCGGACCGTACATCCTTGTGGCGGAAATTGATGCGTCCCTTCGTCAAATCGTAGGGCGTCATCTCCACGGTGACCTTATCACCCGCCAGAATTCGGATACGATTCTTCTTCATACGTCCGGAGGTGTAAGCAATCACCTCGTGGCCGTTTTCCAGTTTGACGCGACAGCGGGCATCGGGAAGCACTTCGCTCACGACGCCTTCGAATTCGAGTACTTCTTCCTTAGCCATGTGGCTCCCTTGGGCTTGACCCTTGCAGAAACGCTCTCAGCGGGCAGACGTCAAGCCTGCCCGCATCGATTTTTCGGGTCATCCACGATCGCGTGGTGATTTCAGAGCGCGCGCAGGTTGACTGCGGACGACTTGCCGTTGCGGCCCCTCTCTAAATCATACGATAGCTTTTGGCCTTCACGAAGGCCCGTCATATTTGCTCTTTCGACAGCCGAGATATGAACGAAAACGTCCGCTCCACCCTCGTCCGGCTGTATGAATCCGTAGCCTTTTTGGCCGTTGAACCACTTTACAGTGCCAGTCGCCATCTTCATTCCTCTGGTAGTACCGCCGGCCCACGCGGAATTGCCGTGGGTCGTCAAATCACGCGATGACGGTCCAGGTGGCCGGTAGAGCCTTGCCGTAGAGTGCACCCAGTGAATTCGACCGAACTTATATGATCCAGGAGAGGCTGATCAGCAACAGAAAAACAACAGCACATGCAGCAAGATGGGGCAGAACCTGCGACACTCACGCACCGCAGAGTTTTATTTTTTGCAACTCCTGGCGCCTTCCGCAATGCCGCCTACCTACGAAAGCGCAAACAACGACAAACTCGTGCTCGCAGTGCGATGTGGCACAGAAAAAAGGAAGTCACCTATGCCAGCAAACACGTCTAGTTTGTCACCGGCGGCAATCCTGCTTGGTTTTGTCGCCGGGGCGATCGCGGTCCTCACAGTGCATCAATCGATCGTATATGTTTTGGCGTCAGCAAAAATCCTCCCTGCGACATCACAGGCCTGGTCGATGGCCACGATCGCACCATTCGGTATACCAAAAATTGCAAACGACGTTTTTTGGGGCGGCCTTTGGGGTGCGCTTTTTGCAGTGGTTTGGCCGAAAATCCCCGGTGGGGCACTGTGGTTGCGCGGCCTGATCTTCGGGCTACTGGTCGCCCTATTCAGCAACTGGATGCTCGTGCCTTTCATAAAGGGCACCCTGCTCAAGTTTCCGAATCAAGCATTTTTCGGTGGGCTCGACCCCACCCGCATGATGGCAACTCTGCTCATCCTTGGCGGCTTCGGGCTCACCATCGGGCTCGTCTACGGCATCTTGCGCGGACGAACCTAAACCCGCCTCAAGACTTGACGGCACGGCCCTCGAGCCCCGCCAAGACTTCCGTCGAGACGTTCGTTCGAAAGCACCACGTCATCGCGCACGTGAATGCGCGCGACATCGCCGCACACGACATCGACCGTGCCGCCGGTCGAGCGGCCGTCGACGTGCTGATTGGCCGTAAACATCACGACCGGCGGGTCGAACGTGATGTTCATTCTTGGATCGTAGTGCATGACGTTTACCGTCTCCCCTAGCGCCGCCGGAAATGTGGTGGTCGAATTGGCCTCGCCAGTCCAGAAGAGTTTGAGTAAATACGAATGGTGCACCGCACAATTCGCACAGCCTTAATCTCAGGATCCTTGGACACCATGACTGATCGGATAAGCGTAGGCAATTTGAAGGTCGCGAAAGTTCTATGGGATTTCGTCAATACAGAAGCCTTGCCAGGGACCGGCGTTGCTCAGGATCAGTTCTGGGCTGGTCTTGATGCTGCACTGCACACATTGGCTCTGCGCAATCGCGCACTGCTGGTCACCCGAAGTGAAATCCAGAACAAGCTCAATGCGTGGCACCGTGAAAACCGCTCCAAGCCTTTCGATATGGCAGCCTACAAAGCGCACCTGAGCGCAATCGGCTACCTCATGCCAGAAGGCACAGCGTTTAAAGTCGATACGGCTAACGTCGATCCTGAAATCACCATCATGGCTGGCCCGCAACTCGTCGTGCCGGTGATGAACGCGCGCTATGCGCTCAACGCGGCCAACGCTCGTTGGGGTTCGCTATACGACGCACTGTACGGCACCGATGCGTTGCCAGAGGATGGCGGGGCCACGCGAACTGGCAAATTCAATCCCGTGCGCGGCGCCAAGGTGGTCGCGTATGCGCGCGCACTCTTGGATGAGATCGCACCGCTCGACGAGAAATCGTGGACCGATATCACTTCGTTGAACATCGAAAATGGCCGCCTCTTCGCCAATACCAAGGACGGCACGCGCACCTTCCTCAAAAATCCGTCACTTTTCGCTGGCTTCAACGGCACCACAGAAAATCCGTCTTTGCTGCTGCTTGTTCACAACCACATTCATGTCGAGGTGCACATCGACAGGGCGCACTCGATGGGCGCGGCGGACCTCGCAGGCATTAGCGACGTCATCCTCGAATCCGCGCTGACGACGATCATCGACCTCGAAGACTCGATCGCAGCCGTCGATCCGGACGACAAGGTCGCCGCCTATCGCAACTGGCTCGGCCTGATGAATGGCACACTTGCGGACACCTTCGCGAAAGGCGGCAAGCCGATTACCCGCCGGCTCAACGGCGATCGCACCTATGTGAGCCCAACCGGCGGCTCCGTGACACTGCCCGGCCGCTCGATTATGCTGATCCGCAACGTCGGACACTTGATGATCGACGCGAGCGTACTGGACCGCGATGGCCAGCCGGCTCCAGAAGGCATCCTCGACGGCTTCATCACCAGCCTGATCGCCATTCATGATCTCAATGCGCGCCGCAACAGCCGCACCGGCTCGATCTATATCGTCAAACCGAAGATGCATGGCCCGGCCGAGGTGGCATTTACAGCGGATCTTTTCGCAGCGGTGGAAAAGACGCTCGGGCTCAGCCCCAACACGATCAAGATGGGCATCATGGATGAGGAGCGACGCACAACCGTCAATTTGAAGCAGTGCATCCGGGCCGCCAAATCACGTGTGTTCTTCATCAACACCGGCTTCCTCGATCGCACCGGCGACGAAATGCACACGTCGATAGAAGCGGGCCCGATGATCCGCAAGGCGGAGATGCGCACTCAGCCTTGGATCAAGGCTTACGAGGCTTGGAACGTCGATATCGGGCTTGAGTGCGGACTTCCCGGCCACGCTCAGATCGGCAAGGGTATGTGGGCGATGCCGGATTTGATGGCGGCGATGCTCGAGCAGAAGATCGCGCATCCGCAGGCGGGCGCAAACACCGCTTGGGTGCCGTCGCCAACGGCTGCAACGTTGCATGCGATCCATTATCACAAGATCGACGTGGCCAAGCGCCAGAGCGAAATCAGTGGCCGCCAGCGCGCCTCACTCGACGACATTCTGACTATACCGGTAGCCCTGGAGCGCAACTGGAGCCGTGACGAGGTTCAGGCTGAACTCGACAACAATGCGCAAGGCATTCTCGGCTACGTCGTGCGTTGGATCGACCAGCGTGTCGGCTGTTCGAAGGTGCCGGACATCAACAACATCGGACTGATGGAAGACCGGGCGACGTTGCGAATTTCAGCTCAGCATATGGCAAATTGGCTGCATCACGGCGTCACCAACGAAGCGCAGATCATGGCGACGATGAAACGGATGGCGGCGATCGTCGACAAACAAAACGCTGACGATCCGCTCTACAAGCCGATGGCCCCGGGCTTCAATGGTGTGGCCTTCAAGGCCGCCTGCGATTTGGTTCGGCTCGGAGCAACCCAACCCAACGGCTATACTGAGCCGCTACTGCATGCTCGCCGCATCGAGGCCAAAGCAGCAGAATGATGGTTTCAACGAACGACCCATAAATGGGTCGTTCGCTTTAGCTCGTCACTCGTCCTCAGCCTGCGCGCGCTCTGCTGCCGACATGCCCTTGAGCTTGGCCAATACACGCGCTTGTTCTTCAGCCTCGGTCTCGGCCTTGGGAGCTTCCTTTTCCTTGGGCTGCATGATCGACGTGCCGCTAAAGCCGGTGGTCTCGGCGGTCGGCAACAGCGTGCCGCCCCGCTCTGGATCTGGAATTCCGGCATCACGACGCTCTTTTGTCGATCGTGCAGCCGATTTCTTCACTTCCGCATCGAGATCCATCTGCGTGCACAGACCCATGGTGACGGGATCCTGCGGCGCTAGATTTGCGGAATTCCAGTGCGTGCGATCACGAATTTGAGCGATCGTTGGCTTCGTCGTGCCAACCAACCGCATCAACTGGCTGTCTTTCAGCTCAGGGTGATTACGCAGCAGCCAAAGCACGGCATTGGGGCGGTCATGACGACGCGAAACCGGCGTGTACTTCGGGCCTTTTTTGGTCTTGACGGGCGGCACTTCGACCTTTGAAGCGGCAAGTCGAAGCTCGGCGCTGTCGTTTTCCTCGGCGCGCTTGATCTCCTCGCGGGTCAACTGGCCCGATGCAATCGGATCCATGCCTTTGATGCCGGCTGCAACGTCACCGTCGGCAATGCCTTTAACTTCGAGCAGATGCATGCCGCAGAAGGTCGCGATCTGATCGAACGACAGGGACGTATTTTCGACGAGCCAAACGGCAGTCGCCTTCGGCATCAGTGGCTTACGGTCACTCATAGGGTCTCTCCTGCTGCCGGGCTGAAGTACTGCGCGGCGGCGTTTATCAGTGGGATGTCAAGGATTGCTGGCAGATATATCGGCGCAGCTGCCGCATTGCAACAGTATTGATGCACGTTCGATGCCGAGTGGCCGTCACTGGCGCAAAATAAGCCTGGTTCGACGGGCTGCATTCGGAAGTGCCGCTTTTGTTATTGACCACGCGCGCCACCCCGGGATTAATAGCCTTTCGTCACTTTGAAAGTATTTGCCGTGCGCTCAATCGAGTGTGGGGCTTATTATGCGTTTGCCCGCGGCGATCGATGCGAGCCTGGGGTTTTATCGTGTTCGATCAAGCGGCGTACGTGCGGCAAGTATACAGCAGTCGAAATTCACGGAATTTGACGATCAACGGGGAGCGATGGAGCGCATGGCGGGGCCGCAAGCACTCAAGTGGCTCAGCGTTGCATTCGGCCTCGTACTAATCGGCGGAACCATAATTTGCGCCGGCCTCGAAGATGCTACAGCCCAGCAACCACCATCAGGGACGCCACAGCCGGGGCCTTCCCAGCCAAAGCGTCTGCGCCCTTCCGCACCACCCGGGCTGAAGGCGCCAAACGCCCAAGTACCTGGAAAGCCAACGCCGGCACCAGGGCAAGCTGCGAGCGAGGCAAAGCCCGCGCCATCGTCGGCCGATGTCCGCGAAACGGTTCAGGCAGATGTGTCGACCCGCAGCGTGTCGATCACGTCGAGCTTCACCGGAACTGAAATCGTGGTGTTTGGCGCTGTCGACAACAGCCGGCAATCGAGCGCCGAGTCTGGGCTTTATGACGTCGTCATTGTGCTCGAAGGCGCACCTAGTCGCTTGATTTCCCGGCGCAAGAGCAACATCGCCGGCATCTGGATCAATACCCAATCAGTGACATTCGAGAGCATACCCAGCTACTATGCAATTGCTTCCACCCGTCCTCTCGATGAACTGGCTGATCCCGTATTGCTGCGCGAAAACGACATCGGCCTCGAACAGGTTCGCATGACGCCGATTCGCGGCTGGGAGACCGGCCTTTCGACGGCTGACCTCGCCGACTTCAAAACAGCGGTCATTCGCTTGAAACAAAAAGAGGGGCTGTACGTCCAGGAACAATACGGCGTCGTTTTCATCGGTCGCAGCCTGTTCCGGGCGACGATCGAGTTGCCGGCCAACGTGCCCGTCGGCGCGCTCATTGCACGAGTCCATTTGCTACGGGAAGGCCAGTTGCTCTCGACCTACACGGCGCGCGTCAACCTCGAACGCCAAGGCGTCGAGCGCGTGCTGTACGCATTCGCCTTCGATCACGCGTTACTCTACGGCGTGTTCACGGTCGCTGTCGCCGTCGGCGCGGGGCTGCTCGCGTCAACCCTGTTCCGCCTTGGTAATCATTGACGCACCGGCCTTGCCCGTCCCACAACTCGGTAGAATGCGATGACATTGACGAAACAGGAGTTCCCATGGCCGCCAAGCGCAAAGTAATCATCACCTGTGCCGTTACCGGCGCAATCCATACACCATCGATGTCGCCGCATCTGCCGATCACCGCCGAGGAGATTGCAGATGCTGCAATTGGCGCGGCCGAAGCCGGAGCGGCCCTGGTTCATGTGCACGCGCGCGATCCAAAAACCGGCAAGCCCGATCAGTCGCCGGAAGCGTTCGCGCCGTTCCTGCAGGTGATCAAGCAACGCTCGAATTGCGTGATCAACATCACGACCGGTGGCGCTCCCACCATGGATTTGGAAGAGCGGCTGCGCCCTTGCGCGCATTTCAAGCCCGAAGTTGCATCGCTGAACATGGGTTCCATGAACTTCGGCCTGTATCCGATGCTTGAGCGCCAAAAGACATTCAAGCACGATTGGGAGAAGCCCTATCTCGAAGGCAGTCACGACCGCATTTTCAAGAATACGTTCAAGGATATCGAAGGCATTCTGACCACGTGCGCACAAAACAACACGCGCTTCGAGATCGAGTGCTACGACATCGGCCACCTCTACACGCTCCGCCATTTCGCCGACCGGGGGATCGTTAAGCCGCCGTTCTTCATTCAATCGGTATTCGGCATCCTTGGCGGCATCGGCCCGCATCCAGAGGACGTCATGCACATGAAACGCACGGCCGATCGGCTGTTCGGCGACCAATACCACTGGAGCGTACTCGGCGCCGGGCGCAACCAGCTGCCAATTGCGACCCAAGCGATCGCACTTGGCGGCAACGTTCGAGTTGGTCTAGAGGACAGTCTGTGGGCTGGACCCGGGCAGCTCGCGACTAGCAACGCGCAGCAGGTCAAGCTGGTGCGAGGCATCATCGAGAATATGGGGCTTGAGATCGCGAGTTCGGACGAAGCCCGCGAAATGCTTCAACTCAAGGGCGGCGACAAGGTAAATTTCTGAGTTCCCCCGTTGCCGGCGACTGATACTCGTGTTTGGTCCCGGTCACTAACTTGCGGGACACCAGCGCCGGTACCGGCAACATACCGCCAACACTAAGAAAGCCTCTTTATGCGTTTGCTGTTCATAGGTGACATTGTTGGACGGGCGGGCCGCAAGGTTCTACTGGAAAAACTGCCCGGCCTTCGCAAACGCTATGCGCTCGACTTCGTCATCGTCAACGGCGAGAACGCGGCGGGCGGTTTTGGCATCACCGAAGCCATCCTCAACGACTTCCTCGAGGCCGGGGCCGACTGCGTAACGCTCGGCAACCACGCCTTCGATCAGAAAGACGCGCTCGTCTTCATCGACCGGCAGCCCCGCCTCGTGCGCCCGCTCAATCTACCAAAGGGCACGCCCGGCCGGGGAGCCGGGTTATATAAAGCACGCAATGGCGCCGACGTGCTGGTGATCAACGCCCTCGGCCGTGTGTTCATGACCGAGATGGACTGCCCGTTCCGGGCCATCGACAACGAGATCACCGCCTGCAAATTGAAGCGCGATGCCGATGCTATCTTCGTCGACTTCCACGCCGAAGCCACGAGCGAAAAGCAAGCCATGGCTCATTTCGTCGATGGTCGTGTATCGGCTGTGGTCGGCACGCACACGCATTCGCCGACCTCCGACAACCGGGTTCTAACGGGGGGCACCGCGTATATGTCGGACGCCGGCATGACGGGCGACTATGATTCGGTGCTCGGCATGGATCGGGCCGAACCCATCCACCGGTTTCTGACGCGCATTCCAAACGAACGGTTTACACCAGCGGATGGCCTAGCCACATTGTGCGGAGCAGCCGTCGATATCGACGATAAAACGGGCCTAGCCCGCAGCATCACGCCAGTGCGGCTCGGTGGTGTCTTGGCACCTACCGAGCCGCTGGCTTGGATCGAGAGAGAGATTTAATTGGCCTGCAAAGCTGCAGATTATTCGCCGAGAAGGGCTAAGACGGACCCCGGATGGGTCTAGCCTACCGTCCTCAGTGCGATCGGCCCCCGGCTGATTGAGGACCTTGTTGATGGCTCCTGGGCAAGGAGCGATGAGTTGACAATCGCTGCTTCGGGTTAATTCGGCAATACGGTTTTTTTCGTTGCAGCACCACCTGTTACGGCGAAGACGCACTTTGAGGCCCTGGCTTTTCCCGGCTAAGCCGAACTATAAGGCTGCCAGCGTCGCCCACCTTCGCGCCTGAATATTTTTTTACGGAAACGAACGAACCATGGCCGGTCATTCACAATTTAAAAACATCATGCACCGCAAGGGCCGTCAGGACGCGGCCAAATCGAAGATCTTCGGCAAATTAGCGCGAGAGATAACGGTTGCAGCTAAAACCGGATTGCCCGATCCGGCGATGAACGCCCGGTTGCGGCTGGCGGTGCAGGCGGCGCGTGCCGAAAACATGCCAAAGGACAATATCGACCGCGCCATCAAGAAGGCCGCCGGCACCGATGGCGAAGCATTTGAACAAATGCGCTACGAGGGTTACGCAGTCGGCGGCATTGCCGTCATCGTCGAGGCATTGACCGATAATCGCAATCGCACTGGAGGTGCCATCCGCGCCCTGTTCACCAAACACGGTGGCAATCTTGGATCGACTGGCGCCGTCTCCCATATGTTCTCGCACGTAGGCGAGATCATATATCCACTCAAGGCCGGTTCGGCCGATGCAATCCTGGAGGCGGCGATCGATGCTGGGGCCGACGATTGCACCAGCGACGATAACGGCCACACCATTGTGTGCGGCTTCGATAGCTTGGGCACGGTCGCTGGCGCGCTCGAAGCGAAGCTGGGCGAAAGTTCGTCGACCAAAATCGTTTGGAAACCGAACCTCACTGCGTTAGCCGACGAGGACGCGGCGACCTCGGTGTTCAAACTGCTCGCGGCCCTCGAAGACGATGACGACGTTCAGACCGTCTATTCCAATATCGAGGTCGACGAGGCGACGTTGGCAAAATTGACCGGCTGATGGTTGGGGCGAAATAATCGCCACCAACCATCTTATTCCGTAATCGATGATCAATCGCGCTTCTGCATGCGATCAAGGCTCCAGGCGCCGCCGCCAGCTGCAGCGAGGTACAGAAAAACGAAGCAGTAGAGTGCTGCCAACTCACCGAGATTGAGGATGGGGAAGATCCCGCGCGGAGCATGGGCGTAGAAATAGGCAACGGCCATTACGCCCGACAAGATGAAGGCGACGGGCCGGGTAAAAAGCCCGAGCACCAGCATGATGCCACCGACGAGTTCGAATACGCCAGCGGCCCCGCCCATCGTCATCGGCGACGCATTGTTCTGGGGGCCAACCGGAATACCGAGGTACTTCGTCGTTCCGTGTTGCAAAAGCAGCAAACCGGATACGATGCGCAAGACGCTGAGTAGCTGCGATGTGTAGGGCTTGAGGAAATTCATTTGATGCCTCCTGTTGCGATTAATATCAAAACGCCGATCGGCACAGATCATCTCAGCGTCGCCCGCTCAAAATCTGGGACCGTGCGCCGCGATGTATAGAGCACATAAGCTGAGTCGCCCCCAGGCCGTCGACACAACGAAACGATGTGTTTCTAATCATCAAGTGCAGCGCTATAGGGCAAAATAAGCGCCAATCAGGTGCCTTGCGGGTACTCACAGAATTCGAGCACGCAGCCTTCGGGGCCCTTGGCGTAGAATGGCTTGGCGCGTCCGCCGCGCATGTTGCCGGGCTTCGACAGCGGTTGATAGCCTGCGGCAGTCAACCTGCGGTGTACTTCATCGATATCGCGCACCTGCATGCAAATGTGGGTATATCCGAAATCGTTTTGACGGATGCTTACGGCGCGGCCGTCGTCTGGTGTCAGCCACTTGAACAACTCGATGTGGTAGCCGCCTAGCTCTAGCATGGCCCAATTGCAGCGTGCCCCCGGCATTCCGACCACGACATCGAGACCGTCGCCGGAACGGTTCTCCATTTCGCCGACGACCTTGAAGCCGAGAATGTCGACGAAGAAATGCCGCGCCGCGATGTAATCGCTGCAACTGAATGCGGTATGATGAGCTCGCACCACGAGATCGGCGATCGAATGAGCGGTTTTCATTTCAGACATCCCATTGCATCCGCCAAGCCGTGGCAACTGTCGGTGACGACATCCCAGTCGCGTTCGGCCTTGAGATCGATTTTCTTGTTGGGCCCATGCTCTAGCGGTCTGACGATGAAGGCGGTGCGATAACCGACGGCTGCGGCTGCCGCGAGATCGCCATTGTGGGCGGCAGCCAGCATCATCTGTTCGGGCCTGAGATTGAGGAGTTCGGCCGTCCGCAGGTACGCCTGTGGTTGCGGCTTGTAGGCCAGCGCTGCCTCGGCGCCGAGAATGACGTTGAACGGCAGATGCCCGAACTTCGCGAGCCGGGTCAGCAAACCCGTATTGCCGTTCGACAACGTACCGGTGATCACGCGGGTGCCGAGACGGGTGAGCCCTCCTGGCATATCGGACCAGGGGTGCAGCCGGTGCCAGATCGTCACCAGATGCTCGATTTCGTGGGCTGCAATCCCCTTGATCGCGTGCTGGTCGAATAATTTGAGCAGGCTCTCGCGATGTAGATCATCGAGGATTGCAAACGGCCGTTTACCCGCTCGCACCTCTTCCATCGATGGCTGGTAGAGACCACGCCATTCGTCGGCGAATACCTCCCAGTCGAGGGCGATGCCGTGGCCGTTACCGAAGCTCCGCAGTTGCGCGATCGTCGAGCCGCGCCAATCTACTACGGTGCCGAAAACGTCAAATACGATGGCCTTCACGGCATCTTTTGCAGACATGGAACCGCCCCCTCAGGTCGAATTAGTCAATCACCCGGTCGCGCCAACTCGGGTCGGCCGCGATGCAAACGTCGCTTCGTCCGAACAGACTGTACCGGTTCTTCGCGATGCGGTCGTAGCACCAATCTTGGCACCTGCCCGGCAACAGCCGCATGACGCGTAGGGCCGATAAAGACCGGTAGTATCCACCGAGTTGGCCTGCGACGCGGGTGATCATATCGAGTTTGCCGTAGGCGCGGCCGTTCTCGATCAGTAAGACCGTCTCGAACTCAACCGGATCGAGGCCATAGTGCCGGAACAACGCTTGGCCCTTCGGCGACTGCGCACTCAAGAACCGAAACCGGCGGTTGTGATCGCCCCTCGCTATGATCCGCATGGATCGCGAACACAACACGCAAACGCCATCGTAGACGATCACCGGATCGTCGTCGGGAAATGCCGGTACGCTCGGATCAGCGCGATAGGAAAACGCCGGTCGGCGCGCGAGCTTGCCTGCGGTGCGCTCATGCGCTGCCATCTCTCAGGCCTTTGTGCCGACTTGGCCCCGGTGGCGCAGCAGGTGATCGGCGAGTACGATTGCCATCATCGCTTCACCGACCGGCACCGCGCGAATCCCAACGCAAGGGTCGTGCCGCCCCTTGGTCATGATTTCGGTTTCAGCACCGTGACGATCGATGGTCAGGCGCGGCGACAAAATCGACGAGGTCGGCTTGACGGCAAATCGGCAGACGATCGGCTGGCCGGTCGAAATGCCGCCAAGAATTCCGCCGGCATGGTTCGACAAATAAGTTGCCCGGCCGTCGGGCCCGATGCGGATTTCATCAGCGTTATCCTCGCCCGATAAAGCGGCCGTCGCGAAGCCATCGCCTATTTCGACGCCTTTGACAGCGTTGATACTCATCATCGCCGAGGCCAGATCCTGGTCGAGTTTGCCATAAATTGGCGCGCCGAGAGACGTTGGAACGCCTTCCGCGACCACTTCGACGACTGCGCCGCACGAGGACCCGGCTTTGCGCACGCCGTCGAGATAGTCGGCCCAGGGTTGCACCGCCGAAGCATCGGGGCAGAAAAACGGATTGGCATCGACCGCTGCCCAATCCCAACGCGACCGGTCAATCTTGTGTGGCCCGATCTGGATTAGGCCGGCGCGGATCGTCACGCCATGCAAGATCTTGCGAGCGACAGCGCCGGCGGCAACACGGCTTGCGGTTTCGCGGGCCGACGATCGACCGCCGCCCCGGAAGTCGCGAATGCCGTACTTCTCCCAATAGGTGATGTCGGCGTGGCCGGGACGGAACTTGTCCTTGATGTCCCCGTAGTCCTTGGATTTCTGATCGACGTTTTCAATTTCGAGTGCGATCGGGGTTCCAGTGGTTACCTGCAAACCCTGATCATTCGAGAAAACGCCGGACAGAATTTTTACCGCATCAGGTTCGCGCCGCTGCGTTGTATAGCGCGATTGCCCTGGACGCCGCTTGTCGAGAAAAACTTGGATGTCGGCTTCCGTCAGCGCCAAACCCGGCGGACAGCCATCGACCACACAGCCGATCGCCGGACCGTGACTTTCGCCCCAGGTCGTCACCCGGAACATGTGGCCAAAGGTATTGTACGACATGGTGATAACTACCAAAAATCGAGTGCTTTAGCGTTAAAGGCCAACCTGAAACGGTCACGGGGATGCTGTTTACAACCTGTGGATATCGAGTCGCCCTCAAGTGTCACTCTTATGTGTCACAGCCATGCGCCGCAAGTCCACGTACTCAGCAAATTCCGATGACTTTTCGGTCCGGCCCTGCATACACATAGGGCTAGTGCTGCGTGATTCTTAGTCATGATCAACTCGAAGGAGTTCTAGAATGCGCAAACTAACCGTGGCGCTCGGCATGATTGCCGTGGCGTCGCTTTCGCTGATCGGTGCCGCCGATGCAGCATCAAGGTGTAAAAAGCCAGAGAAGTGGAACGCTGTCGAAGGCAAGTGTGGAAAAACCGGTCAGTAAACCGGTGACGAAGAAAAAGACCTAGTCGCAAGACAGGTTTTTTCAATCACTACCTATGGGATCTGCAGTACGGACTGAGCATCCGTTTTGCCGGTATCCTTAATTCCAACCGGAAGAGCCTAGGCGCCGCTGCCTGGGCTCTTCTGCATTTTGGACCCTGATTGTAGCGCGTGACCGCGTGACATTGCCAGCGTCACACGATACAGAACGGCTGACGCCTCGGCCCGGGAAATCCTCCCTTAATCGGCACCATCATGAACAAAAAATTGCTCGCAATATTTGCAGTAATCGCAATTACAGCCGCAATCATGGCCCCCGTGATAGCCGGTGATACGGGTTCCAACGGCACCTCGGGCAAATGCCGAATATTCATGAAGTTCGATAAGAAATCGAAGTCATGCCAGTGGAAGATCTAACGGAGCGCCGCATGCGTCTGAGTTCGACGTTGCCAACGATACTGTGGCTGGGCATCGCAATTGTCATTGGCCAGCCGTACTCTGCGAGCGCACAGGTGACGCAGCCTGCGGCGTCGGAGCCAGCGACCGTCACTGCCAAACCGATCGAGCCCATCGTGCCGCCGATCCAGCGCGTTAAGCCCGCCGTTCCCCAACTCGACCCACGATTGTCGGGTAAACCTCAAACCGCGCCTCGTTCCGCTTCGAGCCCTTCGACAGTGCGTTCGAAATACCTCGCAACCAAAGCCAATGCCAAGTCGAAACCGGCCATCGCGCCCCCGCAGCGGGATGCTGTAAAAAGTCCCGTCGGACCGACACCTGTGGCGCCTGCAAAGAATGCCCAACCGGCAGGAGGGGCAGCGCTCGGCACACGTGCTCCCGTCACGGCGAAAAAACCCGCAAAACCTTCGCTATCGCAGGCAGCACCCGCAAACCCGCCCGCAAACGTAAAGCAGTGAGCGCTCGTTCAGGGACCGGATAAGCTGTCAAAGATGCCGGTCGCTACTGGAGCCTTGAGAACAACCGGCGTCGCGCGCGCCACTGTCAGCGGAACGGATGGCGCTGGCGGCGTGGGAAGCAATTCGGGCGGAACCTTCATCCAGCCAATTCCACTCCGCCCCATTCTGTATCCGGTGTCAAAGAGCGCTCGTTGATACACGGGGTCGAACGCCTGCTTCGGCTTTTCGGCGAAAACCTCTGGCACCGCGATCAAATTGAAATCGGCGCCGCTATCCTTGGCCGCCCGGTAGATGCGATAGATATCGCCAGCGTGCTGCCGTTTCAACAGCGTCGCGATCGCACGTGATGCGATGGCGATCGTCTTCGGTTTCACCTCGCCATAGTCGGCGCCAAGCTTGCCGTTCTTGATGATGTAGATCTCTCGCACCGGCGGCTGATCATAAAGCTTGTCGAGCGCGCGTAACGGGGCCTGTACTGCCGTTATAAAAACTTCGCGCGTGGTGCCGCCATCGACGTGCATTTCATCGTAAGACTGGCCATCCGCCACGACCTTGATATTGACCGGCGGGAAAGCACCGGGGATTGCCGCCGATGCAAGCAGCACCTGCCTGAATAACTCGATGGCAGCCGGTGTACCCGCTCGCGCGATGGCACCCATATTCCAGACCACGGGGCGTTGCGCGTCGAGGTTCGTCGTCCCGATCAGCAAAATACGGCCCTTCGCATATTCTGTTGCAATTTTGGCGAGAAAAGCACGGTCCACGTACTTCGCGATCAAAGCCGCAAGTGGCGCAGTATCGGCCAGCGACGATCCACCAAGCAGGCCTGGCAGCAACTGAGCCGTGATTAGTTCACTCGTCTCGTACTGGGTCCAAATCTCGCGCATCTGGTCGTCGTAGTCCGCGCCGAGAAAGGCGAATGGTGCGATCAACGCGCCAGCGCTGATGCCCGTTACGAGCTGAAATTCCGGCCGGCTACCGCGCGCGGACCAGCCCGTGAGAAGCCCAGCCCCGAACGCACCGTCAGGCCCCCCGCCCGATAGTGCCAGAATTTTTATGACTGGACGTCCGCCCGAGCGTTGTGCGGTTTGGCCGAGTTGCGGCAAGCCAGGGAAAATGCGGTGATATTCGCGAACGGCATCGGTCGGCACGAAGTCGCCCCACGACCTGACGCCAATCAGCTCGGGGACGGTTGCTGCTTCCGCAATGGCCAGATTTGGTGGAGCCTTACGCTCAATCGCTTGGATTGTAGCGCACGCACCGGCAGTCAACCCCACCGCGAGCGTCGCGACGAGCCTGAGCATATGCGGCCGTGCTATTGCCAACCAACGCAACGCGATCACCAAAACTCCAAAGCAAACTGGCTGCTGAGTGTCACGTTTTTCACTAACCACAGCCGCGCCGTCCATCCAAGCGAGGCATCGCTGCCAAAGCCACCGCCGATCGCGACGTGGCCAAAGCACCACATTTATGCTCATCGGCAAAAAAAGAACCCTCATGACCATATGCGTCGACGAGGGTTCGATGACGAAAAGTGTAGCCTACTTCACTTTTCCAAGCATTTCTTCGACGTGCTCCCAGTTGACCAAGTTATCGACGAAGGCTTCCAGGTATTTCTGACGGGCATTGCGATAATCGATGTAGTAGCTGTGTTCCCACACATCGACGCCGAGAATCGGGCTCGCGCCGTGCATCAGCGGATTTTCACCGTTCGGCGTCTTCATGATTTCAAGCTTGCCGTTCTTGACGGCGAGCCAAGCCCAACCAGACCCGAACTGGGTAACACCGGCCTGCACGAAATCCGTCCGCATCTTATCGTAACCGCCGAGATCCTTCTCGACATGAGCGCCGACTTTGGCCGGCAGATTCTTGCCGCCGCCACCCTTCTTCATCCACTGCCAGAAGTGCAGATGGTTGTAGTGCTGACCGACATTATTGACGACCGGCATGTCCTTCGCCGCAAACGCCGCCTTGCAGATGTCTTCGATCGCCTGGCCCTCGTATTTGGTACCGGCACCTGCAAACTTGTTACCATTGTCGACGTAAGCCAGATGATGCTTGTCGTGGTGGAATTGCAGCGTCTCGGCCGACATATAGGGTGCAAGCGCGTCATAGGCGTATGGAAGTTCTGGGAGTTTGAAAGCCATCGGGTATCTCCATCTGGACTTTGGGGGAAAACTGGAAATAAGAACCCTAGCGACTGACAGCAATGATGGCAAACGACGGTCTTTGCGCCGTTTGGCCTTCGCGCCACGGCGATACGCCGATTAAATAAATATTCACCTTGAGCTGACACGTTCGTCCGCAGTCGCGTTCGTGGGAGTTCGAGTTGTCATGCGTTTTGTAATGTGTTCGCCGATGCTGCGTGGGGCAGCTAGCCGGCTTGCCTTGGCGTCGATTGCTGTTGGCCTAGGCCTAGTATTGAGCGGTTGCAGCAGTGCGCGCAATACGCCGCCAGCGAGTTGGGCCGGCGCCAATCCACCAGTTCCCGCGCCGAACAACCCGCAGAACACTTATGTGGCCGAAGCAGGCGATCCGATCAAAGATCCCCCGGTAGAGCCCGGCAAACAGGGAAACACCGCCCCAGACGATCCAAATGAGCCGTACAGCCCGAATTACGGCGGCGCCAGAAGCAGGCCGCCGGTTCACGTTAGCGATGCAGCGCCTGTCGACCGGTCTGCAGATGAGCCGGTGTCTCCCGCTAGTCGCCTGCCTGATGGGTCACGTTCGTACTTCCGACGTGCAACAACCACAGCGTCGGCCGAATGATTTCTAGGGGTGCGTGCCTTTCAAGTGCTAAGTCTTCTTGACCGGGCAGGTGATTTTGTCGACGGCCTTAGCCAGGGTCCACCCCTGAATGGTAGAGCCCAAACCGGCCTGCTCGCGAATTTGGGTCCATCCGCCTGTTTCACCGATGATCGCGACGGTTTCGCCGGGCGAAATGCGTCCCAGTTCACGGTGATCATTGCCAGGTGCCGCCCGAACGCTCCACGACGATTCCGGCCAAACCGGGCGACGAACCCGCGCACACACAGCGGTGTCAGCCAACGCCTTGGGCGCGAAGCCTAAAAACGCTGTAACCGAACTCCAGACCGGTGGTGCGTCTTTCGGGCGCACACCGACATTATACATCGTGAACAGACTGGCGATGATCGAAAATATTGCGGCAACCTTCGTCCAGTAGCTCATGGGCCGTGTGTTCCCGAGGATATTGACCAGCGGCACTTGCTAAAGTCTTTCAGGGCGCCGATCAATGCCTGCGACCGGTGGTTGCGCCTCAAATGCCGGCTTATGCCCAAAGTTATCCCCGCCGGTCTGCGGCCTACATTGGCGCATGGCGCTGTGCCCCTCGACGGCACTAAAGTGTCCGCTATGACGACAGCGATTCGAAAACTCAATGAGAAGGCTGCGAAACTGGAGGCGGCGAGGGCGCTGGCCGCTAGCGCAACGCCATCAGCCACCAGCGCACGTACCAATCCCGGCTTCGTGCATCTCAAGGTGCATTCGGCCTATTCGCTGCTCGAAGGCGCCTTGATGATTAGCAAGATCGCCAAGCTCGCGGATAAACTCGGTTATCCGGCAATCGGCCTGACCGACACCAACAACATGTTTGGCGCACTCGAATTTTCCGATAAACTGTCATCGGCGGGCATCCAACCGATCGTCGGTGTGACGCTTGCAACCGACTTCCTCGATGCCACGCAAAAGGACGGTTTACAGCGGCCGGGTCGCAATGAACCGATCTCGAAACCGGCTGGTGCTCTAGCGCTTCTGGCGATGAACGATGTTGGCTATGCAAACCTGATGAAGCTCGGGAGCAAGGCCTATCTAGACACCGCCGACGACGAGACGACACATATCAAACTCGACGCCTTGCAGGATCATGCAAGCGGTCTGATTGCACTGAGCGGCGGCCCCGACGGTCCGATCGATCGGGCTCTGCGCGACGGTCAGCACGATCTGGCCTTGGCGCGCCTCGAAACGCTATCGAAGATTTTCGGCAACCGGCTCTACGTCGAGTTGCAACGCCATGGCCTGCCGCATGAAGTTCAGGTCGAGCCGCAACTGATCGAACTCGCCTACGCGCTCGACTTGCCTTTAGTCGCCACCAACGAGGCTTACTTCGCAGGCCCTGATGACTACGAAGCACACGACGCGCTGATCTGCATTGCCGGTGGCAACTACGTCGTCGAAGACAATCGCCGGCGCTTGTCGCGAGAGCACGGGTTCAAGAGCGCCGAAGACATGACGGCGCTGTTTGCCGATTTGCCGGAAGCGCTCGACAACACGATCGAGATCGCCAAGCGCTGTGCGTTCCGCCCCAAGGGGCGCAAGCCGATTTTGCCGCGGTTCGTTGCCACCATCGAAGGGGCGACGGACGACGAGCAGCTTGCCGCTGAAGCTGCCGAGATGAAACGCCAGGCCGAGGAGGGTCTGGAAAAGCGCCTTTCTGAAATCGAGTTGGCGCCCGGCTTTACGCCGGATGATTATCGCCGGCGATTAGCATTTGAAGTCGGCGTCATCACCGGCATGAAGTTTCCCGGTTACTTCCTGATCGTTGCCGACTTCATCAAGTGGGCGAAGTCGCATGATATTCCAGTTGGACCCGGCCGTGGCTCTGGTGCCGGCTCTGTCGTCGCTTGGGCGCTCACCATCACGGATCTTGATCCATTGCGGTTCGGCCTGCTGTTCGAGCGGTTCTTGAACCCCGAGCGTGTCTCGATGCCCGACTTCGACATCGATTTCTGCCAGGACCGGCGCGACGAAGTCATCCGCTATGTCCAGAAGAAGTATGGCTCGGATCGCGTCGCCCAGATCATCACGCACGGCAAGCTTCAGGCGCGTGCAGTGCTGCGTGACGTTGGCCGGGTATTGCAGATGCCGTACGGCCAAGTTGATCGGCTGTGCAAGTTGGTGCCGAACAATCCGGCCCA
>JANLPY010000334.1:0-1739 GCA_031367505.1 Hyphomicrobiaceae bacterium
GCAGGGGACTCATAATCCCTTGGTCGTAGGTTCGAATCCTACAGGGCCCACCATTGGAACTAGTCGGGTGCTCGGCGATCCCGGCCAAAACTCTGGAATAGCAAACCTGCAGGTCGGAGCAACGACCACCGCTCCAAGCCGACACAATGCGGTTTATCGGAAGCTGTTGACCAGCCGACGTCGCGCGAGGAATGCGTGGATCTGAATGACGCAACGCCGGGAGACGATGGGGCTCTAACAACCGCGCACCATCGGACTACCTCGCGGAAGGTCCTATTTGGCCAACAACCCGAGGAACCGTACCATGACTCCGTTTCCAACTGTGCTAGGAGTTACGATGAAAAGGAGGGCCACACATGGTAAATCTACACACACAGATCGACGTCGATTGGACGGCTTGCGAACTCATCGAGCAAGTTCCCGGTAAAGTATCGGGGCGGCCCATCGTGCGTGGCACCCGCATCCTGCCTGACGGCATTGTGAACAGCTATGACATGGGCGAGAGCATTGACGAGATACGCGAGGACTGGCCTTCGTTGTCGGTTGACCAAATCAAACGCCTGATCGAGTATGCCCACGCCCACCGTGAGCAACCCCGTCCGTGAAGGTTTTGCTCGACGAAAACCTTGCTCATCGGTTGCGGAAGAACCTCGGCGCGCATGACGTTTTCACGGTCAGCTTCAAAGGCTGGTCCGGGCTTAAGAACGGCGAGCTTTTGCGGACAGCCGAAAACGACGGCATCGAAGTTTTTCTGACCGGCGACCAGACGCTAACCTACGAGCAAAACTTGCAAGGGCGCATCATCGCCATCGTGGCGTTGTCTTCCATTGAATGGGACATCCTAAAGCACCACCTGCCTTTGATTCTCGCCGCGATTGACAATGCCATCCCCGGCAGTTTCCAGGCGGTCGATTGCGGCATTTTCACCCGCTAAACCTAGGGGCTAGGGGCTTTGGGGCTTTTGGGTCAGACGGACAAGAGCCCAACTGTATCTCGCTCTCGTCTTGTTCGTGCAAGGTGGTTCGGACTGGCCAAGCATGTGGACTTCTGAAACGATGGAACTCGCCCGGAAGTTAGACTGTAGAATCACCCGACGGAAAAGGAACCTGACTACCGCTTTAGGAGGCAAAATCCGGCGTCGACGCGGGAGCAGAGGGCTCATACCAGTGTGTCCCATTGGCCCCCCGGCTTAAGCGATATAGGAACGAGTAGCGCCGCGCCAAGCGCCGTAGTCGAAACCCTCGAACACCGCCGATTTGCAGAGTTCTGTGACGCGTGCAAACGCTATCGCTACATCGGCCTCTGCTACGGCGCGCCGGGCGTCGGAAAGACTGTGTCGGCGGCACTATGCCAACTGGGACAAGATGCAGGACTTCTGGGCTCATCCTGGCCATGATGCAACCGCAGTTGCGGAGATCGCTGCCAGTTCCACCGTTTTATACACCGCCCCAGTGGTCGGCGCTCCGAGCGTTATCGAAAGTCAGATCGGGAAGCTCCGAGACCGGTTGCATAGCGCGGCTATTGATGTGAGGCGTCAGGTTGAGAATACGGAAATGCGTCGGCTTCTGGGCATTATCGATGACCTGCGTGATCGTCTGATCACCGGCGGCAACTTCCGGCTGCTGAATCGCCTCCTGACACAAGTCGAGCGGATTCTTGAAATCAACGCCCTGCCGCTAGTGACCAAACAAGTGGTTGAGGCGGCACGAGAGAATCTTGTCATCGGGCAAGCGGTGGAT
>JANLPY010000690.1:0-5686 GCA_031367505.1 Hyphomicrobiaceae bacterium
ATGCCCGCCGCAAGCACCGCGACGTCGAGCGAAGTTCAGAAGCGCTTCGGCTATTTCTATGACGAAGCCATGACCCATCCGATCGCGATCGAGCGTAACGGGGCCGCGCGCGTCGTCATGTTGCCGGCGAACGAATATCGCCGCCTGGCGATGCTCGATCACGTCGGGTTCAAAGCCGAGGACAGCAGTGATGAAGACTTCAAAGCCATCCGCGACAGCAAATACCCCGAAGGCTTCGAGCACCTCGACGAGCTCATGGGCGAAGCCTGAGCCAGGCGACGTCATCTTCTATTGGTACCTATGGCAGGATGAGGACGCACGAGGCGAGGAGAGCGGCCGCAAGGCACGACCGTGCCTCGTACTCAGCGCAGATGAAGTTGGCCGCGGCCGCCTGGTGCGCGTCGTGCCGCTGTCTTCGAAGAACTACACGCCCGATGAGTCGGTCGCTGTTCCACCCCGAGTCCGCCTCATGCTTGGACTGACCGGCAGATCATGGATCGTGCCGATCGAGGTCAACCGGTTCATCTGGACGGGCCCCGACCTCACTCCAACGCGATCGGGTGGACCATACTTCGGCAAGGTCCCTCGGGCGCTGTTCGACCACGTCAAGGAAATCTACTTGAGGCGCGCGCGTCCGGAGATCTCTCGGACCTGACGGGCCCCACTGGAGGAGGCGGATCGGCGGCATATCGACACGGTGCTGGCGCAAGTGCGCCAATGGGCCTGCAACAAGCCGACCTGATGGACTCTCAACGTGATCGCCGCCTCCGACCCGCCAGATATCCGCCTGATGAGGTGCCACATGCACCGGGTCGCGAACCGCCCCAACCCTGGAAATCGGGCCGTGTTGCCGCTCACGCGGCTGCCCGCTCCACCCCGAAGTCTAGGGTTCCCCTTCGCTGCGCTGCGGTGTGACGGCCCGCGCCCCGGCGCCTTTCAGGTGGCACCGGCGGACAAGCTGCCGGATCCAAGGAGGCTAGTCCCATGAACAAGGTCAATCTGATCGGTCGGCTCGCTGCAGAGCCCACGACGCGCGATACTCAGGGCACCAAGATCACCGAGCTCAGGCTCGTCACCGATCGCCCGCGCATCCGCGATGGCAAGGTCCAGAAGGATCCCGACACCGGCTACACGCTCAAGGATGCCGAGTTCCACAAGGTCACGGCGTTCAACGGCCTGGGTGCCTCGGTCCGTGACCACAAGGCGAAGGGCGACCAACTCGCGGTTCTCGGCCGCATCCACTACACCAAGTGGACCGACGCCGAGGGCAACGACCGCTACGGCTGCGAGATCATCGCCGAAGAGATCGAGTTCATCTGAGCTCGATGGGCGGCGCCCTCGGGCGTCGCCCGATTTCTCATAAACAGGGAGCGCGGGAATGACGACGCCAAATCAGTGGAAACGACCGACGTTCGCGGTTGGCCAAACTTATGAGTTCTCGGTCACCGTCGGCAAGCCCATCTTCAAACTTCGGGCGACCCGCTCGGATAAAGGCATGACCAAACAAGTCGAGGTTTGCTGCCCGGGGAGGATCCAATACGGCGACCGCCAGGGCTTCAGCGAGGCGGCTGATGTCACGCTCCAGGCGACACTGCCGTGCGATCCCGCGAAAGATCTGTATCCGCTCGGGATGCTCTTCCTCGAAAGCGACCCCCCGGATGCCGCCGCCTACGTCGCCCAGTCGGAGACCATCGTTACCCATCTCGCGCAGGCAATGCAGGGCGGGCGCGAGCTCGTGCTCGAGTTCGTCGGCCGAGTGGTCGCCGAAGGCCAGCTTGAGATTATCGAGTTCACTTGCGAATATCCCTAACCACTCGGAGCGCACCGCCATGCATGAGATGCTTCACGACATAGCCGACCTGCTCCGTGCCGGTGGGCTGACGATCGACGTTGCCGCCGATCCGGCTGATACCGAACGCCAGGCATGGGACGTCTCAGACGTGCCCGGCGAGAGCGTTATCCGCGTCATGGTCCTGACCGATACCAATGGCCACCCAGCCTTCTGGACGCCGGCGTTCGCGAGCTATGCAGCGAAGTACATCGCGCCGATCGTCACCCGCATCGGCGATGCCCGCGACGAGGTCATCCAACGACACGTCGGCGACCTTCGATAGACTTCGACCCAGAAGATCAGGACCAATTCCGCAGCTTTGCTGCGGCGCCGGGCAGATCGGTCGACAAGATCGAAATGACGATGTGGACGGAGCAGGGGCAGGGCGAGGGAGCGCCGGCGCATCCCCGCTGAAGTAGCCGGGACCGCAGCTCTATTCCGCTTGGGGGAGACCCCAAGCTTCACCGAGCCACTCTGCGGTGTCTCGGCCCTGCGGGTAACGATCAGCTTGCGAAGAGGGTGCCTGAACCAACCTTCAGTACTTTTTTCTCTCTCTCTGAGTCCTAAGATGGCATGCGGCGTTGGGCGTCCGTCAAGGATCCGCGGTACCCCCAATTTTGACGCCGCTCACTTACGCAAGCGCTCCGTTCCGCGACGACAAAATCGGTTCCCCCACGGCCCGCTGCGCGGCGTTAACCGGGGTCCAACGCTGCTGCGCGCGTCGGCTTCCTGGTTAACGTCCCTGACCTCCTGACACCGCATGCCTGATGAAAGACCTCATCAAGAGGATGAGCTTTTTAGGAGGCATTCCATGACCAAATTCAACAACTTCTCCGACCTGGGACGGCATCTGGTGGAAGACCGGGGCGAGCGACTGACGATGACCGAGGAGCTGGCCCAGCGCTACGAAGCTGGCTTCATCGAGCCGAGCGACCTGGCCAAGATGACGATCATGGATGCACCGACCGCGATGGAGATGCCCGACCCCGACCAGGTTGGAGCGGCGATCGAGCTGGCGGTGGGGACGATCTTCGACGTGCTGCGGGACACGCGCATGGAGGAGTTCGCCGGACAGATCGCCTGGGGCATGGTGAACAGCTTCCACATGGTGGCCCGCCAAGTTGAGCGTCGGGAAGACGACGCTGCCGACCGCTTACGTGAACTCGCGCGGACCTTCGACCCTTCCGAAATCTACGCCGTCGAGCTGGAAGACACCCAGACGCTCTGCCAGACCTTGCAAGGATGCCGGGAAGCAATGGAAACGATGCGCGACCATGCCTCGGAGGTTTACCGCGTGGAGACGGGTCGTCCGTTCTCGTCGGCGCGGGGGTCCACGGTCTCGAAGGGCTACACCGCTTCGCAAATCTCGGCGCGCGACTATCTGGCCGCACGGTCCCGCGCGCGGCGCGAGCAGTTCGCCCCCGAGGGTCCGCTGGTGGCGGTGAGCGGCGGGCAGAAGTGGCACGACAGCGAGGTGCTCTTCGACCGGCTTGACGGGATCAAGGCTCGGGTCCCCGAGATGGTTTTGATCACGACCGCGCAGCGCAAGGGCGTCGACGCGATTGCGACCGCCTGGGCAGCTTCACGGGGCGTCAAGACGGTGCAGTTCATCCCCGACCGGAGCCTGGGCAACCGGGCCGCCTTCGTCCGCAACGACAAGATGGTGAACTTGAAGCCCGTCGAAGCGATCGTCTGCGAAGGCTCGGGCATCCAGGCCAACCTGGCGCAGAAGCTCCGCCAGTCGGGAGTGCCGCTGCACATCCTGCGGCTGAACGACCAACGCCCGCTGGCCCGGGCTGCGAACCGCTGCTGAACGATTTGGGAGAGGCCCCGGCTTCAAGCTGGGGTCTCTCCTCCTTTTTTGTCGGTGTGAACCGCGACGCAGAGGGCATCGAGCCACTCACGCCGCGTGCGGGCTGTGACCGACACGCCTGAAGCCGCCTTGGATCGTCCAAGGAGTATGAAACATGCTGCGCGTGACGGTCAAAGAAAAGGGGGGACAAGGGTCTTGAGAAGCACAGGGAGTCAAAGATGAGCATCACGTTCCGCGTCACATCCGAAGACGGCAAGTCGGCCGTTGCGCCAGCGATCATCAGCATCCGGCAGCTAGTCGCATTCCGCCACTTCGCGCGCGAAAACGGGGTGCTCATCGATGAACTCGCCGAGGGCGACGACATCACGCGCAGCTTCAGCCTCGATGCGAGCATCTGCCGCTTTCCGCTCGCCGTCCTGGCGTCGCTGTTTGGCAATCAGCCCGAGGTGATCGCGGTAATCGACGAGGCGCAGTTCACCCAGCGTCAGCTGCGGCTCTATAAATCGTTCGAGACCGGCGAGCTGATGCTGTCTGTGTCCCCCACCATGAACAGATCGATCGACATCGACCTTGCAATCGGCAACGCATTTGCGGTGATGCGGGCGCTCGACTTGAAGCCGAACAACATCGGTGACCTGCCCGTCGCGGTGCTGCGGGACAAGCTGGCCGATCCGAGGATCCGTGCGCGCTTCATGGCGCACCGCGTCGACCATTATCTTCCCCGGCTCGATCGGCTCGCGGCGATCGTCGGACACGAACAGGAACCACGACTGGTCTGGGCCTAGCCTCCCCCCAATAGGCCAGCAGTGCAAGGGGGGGCGCCTTCCATCTCCGGGGCGTCCCCCTTTTCATGCTTCACAGGATCGAGAACCTTGCAGCGCGGACGAAAGCTCAACTGGGGCCTCGCCGGTCAACCGGGCGGACTGAGTGGGGATGGGGATTATCTCTCACAGCCTTTGCAAGGATGATGGCCGGGAGCCACCGCGTCAACGATCAGCGGTGCCCCCAATTTTGCCGCCGTTCCACTGCGCGAAGAGCTGCGTTCCACGACGACAAAATCGGCACCCCCACTGCCCACTGCGTGGCGGCTGCGCCGTCGTTGACCCGATGTCCCCCGACCATCCCCGATCTGGCGTCAATCAAGACAACAGGAGGCACACATGGCTACTCTACTGGAAGCTTCGATCACTGGCGAAATGGCATTCAACGAAGCGGTTCGGCGCGCTGAACAGCGCAGCTACCACTCTTACTTCGACACGCACGTCGTCGAAGAAAGAGACGGGTCCTACTCAACCATCGACGAGGGTGATTACGGGGCGCTTCCGATGCAGGTCATCGACCGCATCTACTACACCGCTCAGGGACGCCTTGCGGATGAATACTGACACTTGAGGGAGGGGCCGCTGGCTCCTCCCTTTTTTTGCTGCTCGGGATGGTGGGCGAATGGGGCATCGAGCCCCATCCACCCGGGATCGCGCAAGCACGATCCGGCCCTATGACAGGCGCTTGAGAACCTCGGGCATTCCAAGCGTTTTAACCGCTGCCAAGAACTGGTCCAGCTGGGCGCTCGGGAGCTTCGCGATCGGTGACTTCTCGAGGCGTTTCATGAGGTCCGCCCGTTCCAGCTGCTCAAGCCGATTCCTGCGGTCCTTGAGCTTCGCTTCTTCGACCTCGATCTGGCGTCGTTCGCTCTCAAACCCCTTGGCCATTGAAGGCTCCTTTCACGGTCGTTTCGGATATGGATCCGGCATGCCTATCGGGCTGTTGAGACGCCCTTGCAAGTTCGGCCTGGATACCAGCAGACAAAGGCTCGACGAACAGAAGGACGAAGGCTCACGCTGCCCCTTGGATCATCCGGACCAACTCGGGCCGCATATTTCCCGATCATTGACCCCCTCGCCGCACGATCAACCACGGATATCAAATGCAACTTCTGCGAGGGGGAGGACTCCCCGGAAAGGCTGGACATCGATGCGAACAGAGATCCCGAACACGACAATTAGCTCTGGCGATTATAGGGGATAGGAGCGCACACCCTATGC
>JANLPY010000698.1:0-3125 GCA_031367505.1 Hyphomicrobiaceae bacterium
CCTGCTGATCGAGACCCTGATCGCCGGCCGACCACCGCCCGCCGTCCTCGACGGTTGACACCCACCCGCACCATCATCTTCGATCGCGACCATCGGTTCCACCGATGCCACCACTCAAACAGTCAAAATGAGAACTGCTGACGTCAAGCTCGACGCGACTGGGCAGGCATTGATTGGGCGACAGCTGAGGGCCATCTACGACGAGATCAGGCAACAGGAGATCCCGGATCATCTGCTGCAGCTGTTGGATGAGCTTGAACGTAAGGAACGCCAGGCGTGACCAACCCCGAGACAGTTCGCGATTCACTCGTTGCGGCGATCCCCAATCTGCGAGCGTTCGCCATCTCGTTGTCGGGTGACCCGCATTTTGCGAACGATCTTGTCCAGGAGACACTCCTTAAAGCCTGGTCCAACCATGAAAAGTTCGCGCCGGGTACGAACCTGAAGGCCTGGCTGTTCACAATATTGCGCAACACCTACTTTTCGGAATTCCGCAAAAAGCGCAGGGAAGTGCAGGATGTCGACGGCGCGGCTGCCGCCCAGCTTTCGTCACCACCGGAACAGAACGGGCATATGGACATGGCCGATTTCCGCCGGGCGCTGGCCGAGCTTTCCGATGATCAACGCGAGGCGCTTCTCCTGATCGGCGCCGAAGGGTTCTCTTACGAGGAAGCGGCCGAGATTGCAGGCTGCGCCGTGGGTACGGTAAAAAGCCGTGTCAATCGCGCAAGATCTCGATTGGCCGAGGTGATGGGGATTGTCGGCGTCGAGGACATAGGGCCCCATATCCCCCCGCTCATCACCGTCGGATGCGGCTGATAAAGAGACAACCATGGTGGTCCCAGGTCCATCATGCGAGCTGAGCGTCACGGGATCCTACAGCGACCATGACCATCAAGGCGCTCGCGGCCGTTTGCGACGCCGATAGGCAGATGTTTCGGCGGCGGTAGTCTGACCGCTTCCCGTGCGGGCGGCGCCTCGGAGCATGTCGCTGTTGGCAAAAACACGGGGAGGGGTGGAGCATGACAGATTGTCTCGACGTGCGTGAAGACGATATATTGCGCCGGAGGGCGCTTCTACGATCGTTCTGGCAAGCTGCTGCCGGATTTTGGACGGGGGCGTTCCGTTCGACGGCGTGGCTGCTCAGCGGCGGCACGTTCGCTGTCATTTTACTTGGGCTTTGCGCGTCGGTCGCGATGAATGTCTGGAATCGGGCGATTTTTGACAGTTTGCAGGTTCGCGACATCGACAAAGTGAGCCTGTTGTCACTCGTTTACTTCGCGATCCTGTTTTTCAGCGTCGGGGTCAGCATTGTGCAAGTCTATGTGCGCGCAACATTGCAGCAACGTTGGCGCGCGTGGCTGAGCGAGCGTATCGTTGATCGCTGGTTGACCAACGGCCGCTATTACCAATTGAATCTCGTCTCAGGGGATCATGCCAATCCGGAGGCACGGATAGTCGACGACGTCCGACTTGCCACAGAATCTCCTGTCGATTTTGTAAGCGGCATCGTGCAAGCGTTCCTTTCGGCAGCAACGTTCATTGTCATTCTTTGGACGATTGGCGGGGCTTTGGATGTAAAATTAGGTTCGCTGCAGTTTCAGGTGCCGGGCTTCCTTGTTATCGCGGCGGTGCTCTATGCGCTCATCGCAAGTAGTGCGATGTTTTTCATCGGTAGCCGTTTCGTCCGGTCATCGGAGAATAAAAATCAGGCGGAAGCCGAGTATCGATACACGATCACGCGGCTACGGGAGAACGGCGAAAGCATTGCCATCATTCGCGGAGAGGAGGAAGAACGGGCAGGCGTCGATCGAGCCCTCACCAAGGTTCGCGCTGCCTGGAACGACATTACCCATCAAACAATGAAAACGACGATCGTATCGCAGACATCAAGCTATATAGCGCCTATCCTGCCTATCCTATTGTGTGCGCCCAAGTTGATTGCCGCTACCATGACGCTCGGCGAAGTCATGCAGGCGGCATCAGCATTTGCGATTGTTCAGGGGGCATTCAATTGGCTGGTCGACAACTACCCAAAGATGGCCGACTGGACCGCATCCGCAAGGCGCGTCGCTTCGTTGTTGGTAGCGATCGATGCCCTCGACGAGGCCGCTCAACGCGCCGACCAAATTGAAATCAGGAATGATGGCGCAGCGTCCGCGCTTCGGCTGAAAAACGTTTCGGTCCGCCTGAACGATGGTACGGCGGTTGTTGCTGACACCGACGTTTCTATTGCTCCCGGAGAGCGAGTGCTCGTAACGGGTGAATCAGGCAGCGGTAAAAGCACACTGGTTCGCGCGATTGCAGGACTGTGGCCATGGGGTAGCGGTACCGTCGAAATCAAAGCCGGCGCAAAGCTATTCCTCCTGCCGCAACGCCCGTATTTGCCCACAGGCACTCTGAAGCGGGCCGTTGCATATCCCGAGTCTGCCGACACGTTTGACATTCAGGCCGTGTCTGACGCTTTGGAAAGAGTAGGCCTTGTCCATCTGGTGGAGCGCATTGACGAAGAGGGCCCGTGGGACCAGATGCTCTCAGGGGGCGAAAAGCAGCGGCTGGCGTTTGCGCGTATTCTCCTGCACAAACCAGATATCGTCGTGCTTGACGAGGCGACAGCAGCATTGGACATAAAAAATGAAACACGACTGATGGAACTGCTTGTGGAACAATCAGGCCTCACGGTCCTCAGTGTTGGGCATCGCCCGGAGTTGGAGCAATTCCATTCTCGCAAGATCGAGCTCGCGCGGCGGGCGGGTGGCGCAAAACTTGTGAGGGACGTGGCGCTTGGTGACTTCAAGCGTCTTCCGGTTTGGCGCCGAATTCGGCAAGTTCTCATCCGAGCGTAGATTCGTTCAGGGAGCACCACTCGTTGGCGAACATTCGCGTGGCGATGTCGACGGCAACGAACCTCGCCAATCCTCGACCCTACTCAAAGTTTTTATCGATCGGTTCAGCCCCGTTCACCCCAACCGTTGAGTTCGAAAAGTAAATATCCCCCGGCAGAGCCGGGGGCTTTAAGTTTGGAACCGCCCGAGGCGGTAGATGGGGTCGCTGACGCGGCCCCAAAATCGTGTGCCACCTGAAGGTGGCAGGTCAGCGCCAGAGGTTCAACTGTTCCAACCTCT
>JANLPY010000775.1:0-3306 GCA_031367505.1 Hyphomicrobiaceae bacterium
GGCGTTTACGCCGGAGCTGCGCGAGCAGGAGGAGCGGTTGCGCAAGCAGCTGGGCGGGCAGGCATAGGCTTACCGCGTCATTTGCGATACCTTTCGATCAGGACGCAGGTGCGCTCTATCGCCTGCAACGCGGCCTCATGATCCTGTGAAAAGTTAAAGCGGATGCTGTCGGTGGAATGGGGACCAAACTCCGCCCCGGGGGTGACGATCACGCCGGCCTGATGGCGCAAGATAGTGACAAAGCTCTGGGTGGAAACGGCGAGTTCCGGCAGGCGCGGGAACAGATAACTGCCGGCTTGCGGGGTGCGGGCATGCAGCCCATCCACAGCGCGCAGCCGGCTGAGCAAAGCGTCGCGGATTGCTTGATGCAGGGCAATGCGTTGCTGCAGCCAAGCGGCGGGTTCCGCAAACCAGGTTCGAAGCACCGATTGGCTGTAGCCCCCGGCCCGCAAGGACACGATGGCCTGAAGCTTCTCCATCCGGTCTACCAGTGCCGCCGGCCCGAATGCAGTGCCCACCCGGTAACCGCTCAGAGATTCCGTCTTGGAGGGGCCGATGATGGTGATGACGTTTTCGGGGGCATGGGGGTTGGCCCGCAGATGCGTGTAGCGATGGCCCTGGTACAGCAGCCGGGAATAGAGCTGGTCAACGATCACCGCTGCGCCGTGGGTCCGTGCCAGACGCGCGATAGCGTCAATTTCATCGTGGGAGTAAATCACCCCCGCGGGGTTGTTCGGGTTGGAGAAAACGAAAACCTTGGCACCGGCCTTGAAGGCATCTTCCAGTTGCCCTAGATCGAGGCCCGCATGTTCGGTCGCGGCAAGATAGTTCAGCCGGACAGGCACGATCTCGGCACCGAAAAATTGAACCAGCTTGCGGTTGGCAAAATAGTCGGGCTGCACAATCGCCACCTTGTCGCCGGCTGCAACCGTTGACGCGATGGCCAGGAAAAGCGCACCCTGGGTGCCCGGCGTGATGATCAGCCCATCGTCGGAGGAGACCGGTGCGCCGGTGAAATCGGCAAGCCTGGCGGCAAGGTGGTCGCGGATGTTTTTCTTGCCGCGGTATTCGGTGTAGGCTTGGTCAGCACCGGCTTCAACACCCGCGACAAAGGCGTCGAATGCGCCGGGGGTGGGTTCGAACGCATTGACATCGCCATGGGAAAAATCAACCGGCCTGCCCTCAATCGGGCCGCCGCGCAGCAAAGGCCCCAGATCGCCTGCCTTTTGGCGCCCCTCTTGCCCAGGTGCGTTATCGGTTGCCAGCATGGCAAATTTAGCTTCGATGCGGCTCATGTCTCCTCCATTCGTCTTTTGATTTATCCAGCACCTCGTTTGGAGACCGATCAGAGTCGTGGCCCAAGCGCGAGAGCTGCATTTTAGGGGCTCAAGAACGATATAACATTTGCAATGCCAATGCTTGACAACATAATCGCGGTGAAGGCTCTAGGCGCGCTTGTTGCTCAGACATCCCCACCGATTCAATTCACCGCACTTTGAAAGTCCCGCTCCTGAAGACCATGACCGTACCGAAGCTTCTGGAAGTTCGGAATCTCCAGACGAAATTCTTCACGGTCGACGGTGTTGTGAATGCCCTGAACGGCGTCTCCTATTCCGTCGACAAGGGGGAGTGCCTGGCGATCGTCGGGGAAAGCGGCAGCGGCAAGACGGTGGGAGTGCTCTCGATATTGCGATTGATCCAGTCGCCGCCTGGGCGCATCGTGGGCGGCAGCATCTTTTTCAAGGGCACCGATCTGCTTTCCCTGGGTGATCGCGCATTGCGGGACATCCGTGGGGGCGCCATCGCCGTCATCTTCCAGGATCCCATGACATCGCTCAATCCGGTGATGCGGATCGGCGCGCAGATCACCGAAAACATCATAGAGCACGAGCGCCTGAGCCAGCGCCAGGCGCGCGCCAAGGCGGTCGACTTGCTGGCCATGACGGGCATCCCGACGCCGGCCAAGCGACTGGACGATTACCCTCATCAGTTCTCGGGCGGCATGCGCCAGCGCGTCATGATTGCGATGGCGCTGTCATCCTCGCCGCAACTCATCATCGCGGACGAGCCAACCACTGCGCTCGACGTCACTATCCAGGCGCAAATCGTCGAACTGGTCAAGAAACTTCAGGCGGAACTCGGCACCGCCGTGATCTGGATTTCACACGACCTCGGAGTCGTCGCCCGTCTTGCAGACCGCGTCGCCGTCATGTATGCCGGCTACATCGTGGAAACGGCACCGGTGGACGAGTTATACGCACGGCCGGCCCACCCCTACACGATAGGGCTTCTCAACTCGCTGCCGCGCCTCGATGCGCGCGTCAAGACAAAGCTGCAGGCCATCGCAGGCCTGCCGCCCAATATGCTCGGGGAGCTGCGCGGCTGCCCCTTTGTGGCGCGCTGTCACTTCTCAACCCATCGCTGCCACGAAGAAAACCCGGCTCTCGCCGATGTCGCTCCCGGTCACGCGGTTGCCTGTTGGCATGAGCAGTTGACACATACCAGGGTCATCCAATGAGCACCGCCGGGCCGTTCCCAAGGTGCTCGCACCGCAGCCGTCAGGCGGAGGTGTACCAATGACAAACGACGTGCTGGTTCGCGTCAAAGATTTGAAGGTGCATTTCCCGATCCGCGGGGGTGTACTCAACCGTGTTGTCGGAGCCGTAAAAGCGGTGGACGGCATCACTTTCGACATCGTCAAAGGTGAGACCCTGGGCCTGGTCGGGGAAAGCGGGTGCGGCAAGACGACGGCCGGCCGCGCCATTCTGAATCTCTACCAGCCGACCGGGGGAGAGGTTGCATTCCGGGGTGTCGATCTCGGCCGCACAAGTCCTGAGAATGTGCGCCGCTTGAGGCGGCATATGCAAATGATCTTCCAGGACCCGTATGCATCACTCAACCCGCATATGCGCGTCGGCGAAATCATCGCGCGGCCCTTGCGCGTACACGGACTGGCCAAAAACGCCGCGGAGGAAAAACACCTCGTATCCGAGATCATGCAGAAGGTCGGCTTGAACAGCTCCTTCCGCGACCGCTATCCGCACGAGTTTTCCGGCGGGCAGCGCCAACGCATAGGCATCGCGCGGGCACTCGCCACGTCACCTGATTTCATCGTGTGCGACGAGGCGATTTCGGCGCTCGACGTGTCGATCCAGGCCCAGATCGTCAACCTGCTGGAACAGCTTCGCGACGATCTCGGCTTGACCTATCTGTTCATTGCCCACGATCTCAGCATGGTGCGCTACATCTCCACGCGCGTCGGCGTGATGTACGTGGGCAAGCTGATGGAGCTGGCGGCCAGCGACG
>JANLPY010000780.1:0-6795 GCA_031367505.1 Hyphomicrobiaceae bacterium
CGCCACAGATCGTCTTTGTGCTCGTCCGACATGCTCTATCTCCTTGATGGACAAAGCTGACGACATCATTGCGCCGTAACTAAGGAGACAGGTATGAATTGAATTGCACGTTCGGCGTCCCGGATTAATGCTGCGCCAACAGGGCGTCCCACCTCATTGCTACAACGGAAGACACCGCGCAAGCTCGGGCGGCGGGGGCCACGTTCTGCTAGCATCGCAATATGTGACTTTACCCAAGCAGGCCGAGAAACATGGTCACCTCGAAATCCGAATTCACGCCTGAAAGATTGGACCTCGATCCCGATGCCAGCCGGCTTCGGCTTCAAACGACGATCCGGTTGCGCTGGTTCGCAGTCGTTGGGCAAATACTCGCGGTGACGTTCGTATACTTCGGCCTTGGCTTCGACTTGCCGATGGGCTGGTGCCTACTGTTCATCTCATTGTCCGCCTGGCTCAATGTGTTCCTGCGCCTGCGTTATCCGGTACGCCATCGGCTTGAAACGGGCTTGGCGACGACTTTACTTGCGTATGACATCTGTCAATTGAGCGCCTTGCTTTACTTGACCGGCGGCATCGAGAACCCGTTTACGGTCCTGCTCGTTGCCCCAGTCACTGTTTCTGCCGCGACCTTGCCGCAGCGGAATACGTGGGTTTTGGGTGTTATCGCACTGTCAGCGTCGGCAATCCTTATCAGTTCCTACTACGCGCTCCCCTGGTACACCGGGCAGGATTTCGGTCTGCCAACACTTTACAAAATCGGCACGTTCGCAGGCCTCGCTTCGTGCATGTTGTTCATAGCGCTTTACGCTTGGCGGCTCTCGAAGGAGGGGCGGCAGATGTCGACGGCACTTGCCGCAACCGAACTGGTGCTTGCTCGCGAACAAAAATTGCACGCACTCGATGGGCTTGCGGCGGCGGCGGCTCACGAGTTGGGTACGCCGCTCGGAACCATCGTGTTGGTGGCCAAAGAATTAGAACGCGATACGCCGCCGGGCTCACCACTGGCGGAGGATCTGGCGTTATTGAAAAGCCAGGCTCTACGCTGCCGGGAGATCTTGCAGACACTCACTCGCAAACCGACCGAGAGCGATCCGCTGCACGCGAGCCTTACCGTCGGTCAACTGATCGAAGAGGCCGCAGCACCACACCGCGCATTCCTCAAATCCATTGAAATCGATGCTGGGCCTTACGTTGGCGGTATCGCTGACGCAGCGATCGCCGACCCGATGATGAGTGAGCCGGTTGGCGAACGGCGTCCGGGCCTGATCTATGGCGTCGGCAACTTGATTGAGAATGCGGTCGAATTCGCGCGATCGCGCGTTGTCATCACCGCCCGCTGGAACGACCGCGAAGTGATGATTTCGATTTCCGACGACGGACCCGGAATAGCACCCGAAGTGATCGAAACCCTGGGTGAGCCCTACGTCACCACGCGCCGAAGCTCCAACAGCAAGGCCGACGAGGGAAAAGCGACTGGGCTCGGACTAGGTTTTTTTATTGCCAAGACATTGCTGGAGCGCTCTGGCGCCAAGGTGGAGATGGCGAATAGGGACCAACCCTCGCGAGGCGCAATCGTCACCGTCACGTGGTCGCGTCACGCGTTTGAAGGTACCGAACCGGCCTGGTCTGCCTTCCCACGGCAGCATCGACGCGTGTCTCCGTCCACCTCCATACCGGCATCACAGACCGTTAACCCAGGCGATATACCGCCCACTTATCAGTCGTCCGCCAAGCCCGAGTAACCGAAACATGATGAATGCAACACTTGGGGCTTGGCGTTAGCCGCCTATGCGCTATATCTCTCATGTACCTGGAGGGTGCCAAAGTGGCTGAAGACCTGTCATTCAAAAAAGACGAACTCCCCGAAGATGCTTCCCTCATCTTGATTGATGACGACAAAGCATTCGTCCTGCGCCTCGGCCGGGCGATGGAAGTGCGTGGCTTCGAGGTTCGCACAGGCCACTCGGTCGCCGAGGGTCTGGAATTGATCCGCCAGAAAGCACCTGCTTTCGCAGTTGTCGACATGCGGCTTGAAGATGGTAACGGCCTCGATGTCATCGCGGAATTGTCCCGCATTCGACCTAATGCGCGCGCTATCGTACTGACCGGGTACGGCAACTTCGCGACCGCCGTATCGGCGGTTAAGCTCGGCGCGGTCGACTACCTCGGCAAGCCTGCCGATGCCGATGACGTGACCGACGCATTGCTCGCTCCGTCCAATGCCAAGGCCGCGCCACCGGAAAATCCGATGTCGGCTGATCGCGTTCGCTGGGAGCACATCCAGCGCGTTTACGAGCTGTGCGGACGCAACGTTTCGGAAACGGCAAGGCGGCTCAATATGCATCGCCGCACATTGCAGCGCATTCTCGCCAAGCGCGCACCGAAGTAATTCTACTCATTCCAGCTTCTATCAAGATGCAGTTCCGGGTCGGCGAGCCCGAGCAGACGCATGGCACCCAATCGTGCGAGGCGGGTGACAAAGGCCTTGCGCCGGGCAGCGACGATAGCGTGCAACGGTGCCTCCCGCATGAATTCGGCCCCGAACCTGTCCGCAATGATCAGCCCGGTATCATCCGGCAGCAACTCCAACGGGAATTCAGGCCCAACGGCGAAGAACAACCGATCGCAGAACTCGCGGTATTCCGGCCACTTGTTGTCGGCACGAAAATCCTCGACGCTCGACTTGATTTCGACGATCCATATTTCACTTCGATCAGACAGCGCGACCAGATCGGCTCGCCGCCCATTGGCCAACGAAACCTCCGGCAAGCTCGCCAAGTTATGCGACAGTAGAAGCCTGCGCGTGCCACGCGCTATATCTAGTGCCGCCGGAGATTGGCGCCCATCCACGAGCAACGGTGGAATGGGGATTTCCGGGGTTACGATTACTGGGTTCGTCATGTCTTCGCCATTAGTGGGTGACAGAGCCGTCCGAAAGTCGAAAGTTGCGCTTGGCAGTGGTTTTCCGCGATGTAAGGCGGACAAGAAGGGGCGGAGGCTATGATCTTCAAATGGGCCAAAGGCGGCAAAACCGAGGCGCTGACGCCCGGCGCTTCAACGGCCACTCAGGCATCCGCAGATGGCGTTCCGGCCGATCTGCACTTGCCACTGCTTGCGGCAGCGTTGCGCCGGACGGTCGACGCCGATAGCCTCGGCTTCAAAACCACCGCCGATCTGGTTCCGATCGACGGATTGATCGGCCAGGACCGCGCCCTCCGTGCCATTCAATTCGGCGCCGACATGAAGGCGCATGATTTCAACATGTTTGTGTTAGGGCCACCGTCCACCGGTAAGAGTTCAGCGGTCAAAGCCTATCTCGCGCACAAGGGCCGTCCCGATCGGCAACCGTCGGATTGGGTGTACGTCAATAGCTATGAGACGGCGAACCGCCCGCATGCGATCGAACTTCCACGTGGCCGCGCGAAGGCGTTCGCGCAGGGCATGATCAAGGCGATCGACGAGTTGAGAGCGGCGCTCCCAGCTTTGTTTGAAGCGGACGATTATCAAACGCGCAAACGAGGCATCGAGGAAGCCTTCCGCTCCGGCCAGGAATCGGCACTTGAAAGCCTCAACCGGCGCGCACAATCGCAAAACATCGCGATCCTGCGTACACCAACCGGGTTCGCAATGGCACCGATGCTCGAAGGCAAGGTGGTGAAACCGGAAGTGTTCATGCAATTGCCCGACGACATGCGGCGCGGCGTCGAAGGGAAGATCGAAGTCTTGCAGGGTGAATTGGAACAACTCCTCGCAAAGGTTCCAAAATCCGACAAGGAACGCCGCGAGAAGCTTGCCGCATTGAACGCGGAAGTCGCCACCGCAGCAACGCATGAAGCGCTCGACGATCTCGAAGCATCGTTCGCCGATCTGCCGCAGATCTTGGAATACCTGGCCGCAACGCGACAGGACATGATCCGCAATGTGGCCCTCTTTCTCAATGATGCGGAAGAAGAAACAAGCATCATTAAGCAGCCCGCCGACTCATCCCGCGATGCTCGATACCGCAGGTATCTCGTCAATACGCTGGTTGAGAGCAGCTCCGGCGACGTGTGCCAATCGCCAATCATTGAGGAGATCAATCCGACCTACGGCAACCTGATCGGCCGCATCGAGCATGTGGCGCAGATGGGCAATATGCTTACCGACTTCTTGCTGATCAAGGCCGGCGCTTTGCATCGTGCCAATGGCGGCTACCTGTTGCTCGATGCCCGCAAGCTTTTGCTGTCGCCATTTGCGTGGGAGGCGCTCAAGCGCTCAATCAAAGCGCGTTTGATCCGCATCGAACAGCCGGTCGAGACGGTTGGCATGATGACCGCGCAGACGCTCGATCCGGAACCCATTCCGCTCGACGTGAAGGTCATCTTGTTTGGCGACCGCGAGCTCTATTATCAGTTGGCGCAAGCCGATCCAGACTTCACGCGGCTGTTCAAAGTGCAGGCCGATTTCGACGACACGATAGATCGATCCTCGGACAACGATCAGGCATATGCCCGGCTGATCGCCTCGATCGTTGCCGAGCACAAACTGAAGCATGTAGACGCTGCTGGCGTTGCGCGCCTGGTCGAGGAAGGGGCGCGGCTAGCTGAAGACCGCGAGAAACTCTCGATCGAGATCGGCCGCTTGTCGGATATCGTGCGCGAGGCCGACTACTGGGCCACGATCGCGAAGCGCGAAGTCATCACCCGGCCCGACGTCGCCAAAGCGATCGACGAGGCGATGGACCGTGCGAGCCGCGTACGGGAAAGAGCACAAGAGTCGATCGAGCGCGGGATCGTGCTGATCGACACCAGTGGTGAAAAAATTGGCCAGATCAATGGATTGTCGGTGTTGCAGCTCGGCACATTCTCGTTTGGCCGGCCAAGCCGCATTACCGCACGTGTGCGAATGGGCCTTGGCCGGGTTACCGACATCGAGCGCGAGGTCAATCTCGGCGGGCCGTTACATTCGAAGGGCGTGATGATCCTTTGGGGCTATCTCGCCGGACGCTACGCACAAGAAGCACCCCTGGCACTCGCCGCCACCCTGGTGTTCGAGCAATCCTATGGTGGCGTCGACGGCGACAGTGCATCGTCCGCCGAGCTTTATGCGTTGCTGTCGGCGTTGGCTGAAATGCCGATTTCGCAAAGCTTCGCAGTCACCGGATCGGTAAATCAGTGGGGTGAGGTGCAGGCGATCGGCGGGGTCAACGAAAAGATCGAGGGCTTCTTCGACTTGTGCGCCAGCAGAACATTGGACGGCACCCAAGGTGTCTTGATCCCACGCTCGAATGTTCAGCATTTGATGCTGCGCGAGGATATCGTGGCAGCCGTAACGGAGGGCAAATTCCGCATTCATGCCGTGGCCCACATCGATGACGGCATTGAACTGTTGACCGGCAAGCCCGCCGGAAAAGCTGGCCCCGATGGAAAGTTCCCGCCGGGCTCGGTCAACGCCGTCGTCGAGGAAAAATTGCGGCTGTATTCGACGCGAGCCAAGGCATTCGGCAATACCAGAGATGGGTTGAGTTCATGATTGCTCATGTTGCCGAAGCCAGCGAAGAGCGTGGCCGCGTGGTCGTTCGCACGACCTCGGCACGCACCAGCGACATCGCTTTTCAAGCCGCTGTACGTATTGCACAGGCGTTCCAATCCGAGATCGAAAGCCTCTACGTCGAGGATACGGAACTCATTGCATTAACTCGATTTCCATTCGTCCGCGAGATCGACACGCGCGGCAATGCTGTTCGCGAAATCTCCCACGAAGGTGTGGTGCGCGATTTACGCTTTCAATTCGTTGGATTGCACAGGCGACTTTCGAAACTCGCCAGCATTGCTCAAGTGCAGGTTCACGAGCGCACCGTTCGCGACGAGCCGCTACGTGCGCTATCCGTAACATGCGCCGATTGCGGACCGTGGAATCTCGTCGTGCTGGCCGAACCGTTCAGCGCCTCGTCCGGCGAGGAAATCCGCCTATTGCTCGACAATGTGCTCGATGCCACAGGGCTCGTACTGGTTGGACCACGCGCATCGCGCACCACCGGTCCCGTGGTACTGGCCCTTGAAGACATAGAGGCGTTGCCCGGCATGTTGCGCGCGGGCCATCGCCTTATCGAGGGCACCGATACGCCGCTCATTATTGCAATCGTCGCCAGCGATACTGAAACCGGGGAGTGGATCGAGGCGCACGCACGTCTCGCTCTCGCCGAGGGCAGCGAGGTGCGCATCATGAGCCTCAACAAGGGGCACGCCAACCCCGCCTCCGTAGCCGAGGCTTTGCGACAACTCAAACCGGGATTTCTCATTGCCCGGTTCGGCGGATTGGCCGTGCCGGCAGAAGAAGACCTCAGCCCGCTCGCGGCCGCTTTGGAATGCCCGCTGCTTCTGAGCCGGTGATCAAAATCGCTGCCTAATGGTCAAGCGGACTCCAGCGACATCTGCGCGACACCGTCACCGAACGACCAATCGATCCGATCATTTTCCGTCAGCACGACCATTATGTCGGCCGCTCGCACACCGGCCGATTGGGCGGCTTTAGCGGCGATCGTTCGATAGAGTGCGCGCTTCTGCGCGTCGCTGCGGCCACGTCGAAACGTGATGTGGACGATCATCGCTGCCGGGCTCCGCGCGACACCGAAATACGTCGGATCGACGATCAGATGATCGGTTTCATGCCGAGTCAGTAGTGTCCCAGCGTTAATCGAATAGTTTCAATTGGTTGTCGAGTGCGATGTCGACATCCTGGGCCGGATGGCGCGAAAGCATGCTGTTTATGGGCATTCTCTCGAACATCGTGAGGCTCAGGATCTGTAGGATTTCG
>JANLPY010000788.1:0-13649 GCA_031367505.1 Hyphomicrobiaceae bacterium
GGAAAAGGAATACGGCAAGGACTTCCGTTGGCCGGTATTGTCGGCCCTCGGCTACGATGCCGCCAAGGTCACCTTCAAAGCGCTCGACACGGCGAAGTCACTCGATCCGGAAGCGGTGCGCGATGCCCTCGAAGCGGTCGACGGCATCAAGGCGATCTCGGCGACGCCGGCCAAGCCCTTTGGCCCCAAGGACCACGAGTGCCTCGATCGTGAGCATGTCTTCCTCGGCGTGTGGAAGGACGGCGCCGTCGTCCGCCTGAAGTACTGATCCGCCAACGATGTCCAACGCCTTTGCGGAGACAAGATGTCGACGGCGAATTTCGTGCAACTATTCATGAGCGGCTTGACGATGGGGGCACTTTACGCCCTCACCGCCAAGGGGTTGTTCATCGCCCATCTCGCAACTGGCCGAATGAACTTCGGCCAGGGCGAGTTCCTGATGATCGCAGCCTACCTCAGCATGGCGCTTCTGCTTGCCGGCGTGCCGGTGATCGTGGCGGCAATGGTGGTGATTATCGCGCTGGCGTTGATGGGCTGGGGGCTCGAGCGGATCGCGCTGCGACCACTCGACCGAATGAAGTCGCTCGCCGGCGGCCAGTATTCCTGGGTGCTGACCACGATGGGCGTAGCACTGATCGTCCAGAACGTGGCAACGCTGGTGTGGGGCAAGTCCTCGCAATATTCGCCGCCGCTGTTTTCGGCATCACGCGACAATGTCGTCAAGATCTTCGGGGTCGGCGTGTTCGTCGAGGAACTGTTGGTCATTGCCGCCGCATTCATCGTGGTCGGACTATTTTACCTGTTTCTATTCCGCACCCGGCATGGGCGCGCGGTCAATGCGATCGCATTCAATCCCGATGCCGCGGCCCTGCTCGGTATCGACGTCAAGCGCACCGTCGTCATGGTATTCGTGCTGGCCTCGGTGCTGGCGGCGATCTCGGGCATCCTCGTGGGGCCGATCGTGACGGTACAGCCGCACATGGGACTGGTGTTCACCGTCAAGGCGCTGGCTGTGGCGTCGTTCGGCGGCTTTGCCAATCCGGTCGGCGTGCTGGCCGGCGCGATCATATTCGGCGTAGCGGAAAGCTTCTCCAACTATTTCAATTCGGCGTTCGGCGACCTCTATCCGCTACTGATCGTGCTGATCATGCTGGTGGTCAAGCCGAGTGGCCTGTTCGGGGAGGCCAAGGCCGATGTCCGCTGAAGCGCTTCGGCTGCCGCATCGGCGCCCTTATGTGCGGCTGGCGCTCTATGCGCTGGCGGCGCTGACGATCTGGCTGTTCCCGCTGGTCGTCACCAACAAGTTCTACATCCATCTGGCGCAGACGCTCTGCTATACGACGGTGGCGGTGATCGGCCTCAATATCCTGCTCGGGCTTTCGGGCCAGATGTCGCTCGGCCAGGCAGGATTCTACGCCGCTGGCGCTTACGGCTCGGCGCTGCTGTCGGCGAAACTCGGCTGGCCGCTCGCCTTGGCGATGGCGGCCGGTGTCGCGATCGCCGGAGCACTGGGTGTCGCCGTCGGATTAGTGGCGCTGCGGACGCGCGGCATCTATCTCACTATGGCAACATTGGCGTTCGGTTTCATCGCCGAGATCACCGTGCAGCGTTGGACCGATCTCACCGGCGGCACCATGGGCGTGCTCGGCATCCCGAGTCTGGACTTTGGCTCGCGCAAAATGGGGCCGGCGTATTTCCTTTGGATCGCCGGGGCCGTCTATCTCGTGGTGCAGATCCTAAGCGATTACGTGTTTGCCTCGCGCTACTACCGCATCCTGCTGGCAATCAAGGAAAACGAGAGCGCGGCGCGCACCGCCGGCTTCAACGTGCCGGTGTGGCGCACGGCCGTATTCGCGCTGAGCGCTGTCGCCGCCGGTATTGCCGGCGTGTTCTTTACCCACCAGAGCGCCTACATCAATAGTGACGCTTTCACGCTCAACCTGACGCTCAACATGCTGGTCGCCACCGTGATCGGCGGTCTCGGTGCGTCCTACGGGCCATTGCTCGGTACCATCATCACGCTGTCGATCGCCGAGGTCATCGCCTCGCTCTACGACGTGTCGTTGCTGGTCTACGGCACCATCCTGCTTGTGGTGTTGCTGCTGTTTCCCGAAGGCGCGATTGGCATTCTGCGCCGGATCGCGACCATGCTTGGATGGCGCAAGCCCGTGGCTGCAACGACGGCGATTGCCCAGGCCGCACCTACCATCTCCGCCGCGCCGCGATCCCGGCCGGACGGTAAACCCGCTCTCGAAATCGTCGGGCTCTCGAAAAGCTACGCCGGCGTGAAGGCCCTGCGCGATGTGAGCATCGGCGTCCAATCAGGTACAGTACATGCCTTGATCGGACCGAACGGCGCCGGCAAGTCGACACTGATCAACTGCGTCTCGGGGCTCTACGGCGCCAATGCGGGCACGGTGAGGATGGCCGGCCGCGATGTGACTGCGGAACCTGCGCACGTTCGCGCCCGCCTCGGCATGGCGCGCACGTTCCAGAACCTCCAATTGGTGCCGAGCCTCACCGTCATCGAGAACGTCATGCTCGGTGTCAGGACACAACGTGCCTGGCCGCATGATTTCGCGGTCTGGCTGTTGTCACCCGATTTCGACGGCACGACGCGCCGTCGGGCTCTTGATCTGCTCGCAGCCTTCAATCTCGCCCACCTCGCCGACGCGCGCCCCGAGGACCTGCCCTATGGCCACCGCAAGCTCGCGGAACTCGCCCGCGCCATGGCAGAGGAACCGCGCGTGATGCTGCTCGATGAGCCGATTGCCGGCCTCAGCGACGCCGAGGCTCGCGAGATCGCCGCCGTGATCGTTCGCATCCGCGACGCCGGCACCACAATTCTACTGGTCGAACACAACATGGACTTCGTCATGCGGCTGTCGGATCGGGTCAGCGTTCTCGACTATGGCGTGAAGATCGCCGAGGGCACACCGGCCGAAGTGCAGCGCGATCCGCGCGTGATCGCGGCCTACCTCGGAACGCCCGCCGACACTGTGGGCGTGGACGATGAGGCCGCCTCATGATCCAACTCTCAAAACTTTCCTCCGGCATCGGCCGCATCGGCATCCTCCGCGACGTCGATCTCGTGGTGGCGCCACGCGAACTCGTCGTGGTGCTCGGAGCAAACGGGGCCGGCAAGACAACCTTGCTGCGAACGATCTCCGGACAGGTCGAAGTTCGCGGCGGCGAAATTCGCTTTGACGGCCGGTCCATCACGGGTGTCGCGGCGCACCTCCTGGCGCGCTCCGGACTCGTGCATGTGCCGCAAGGGCGGCAGATCATTCCGGCCCTGACCGTCAAAGAGAATCTGCTAATCGGCGCCCAGCATCTCGACGGTGTCGGACGCGACGAACTGGACCGACGCCTCGAAGCGGAATTCGCTCGCTTCCCGGTTCTGAAGGAGCGTCGCGACGTTTCTGGCGGATCTTTGTCAGGTGGCGAGCAACAGATGCTTGCCGTTTCCCGTGGGCTGATGATGGCACCGAAGCTGCTGATGCTGGACGAACCATCCTTGGGGTTGGCGCCACAAGCCCTTCAGCGCATTCTCTCAGCCCTTGGCGAACTCGCGAAGACTGGCATCGCCGTGCTGATGGTCGAGCAGAAGACCGCTGCCCTGCAGATCGCGGATCGCGCCTACGTGCTGAAGAATGGTGCCATTGTCCACCACGCTCCGGCCGCTCAATTGCGCAGCGACCCGGATTTGTTCCGCCATTACATGAACTGAATATCCGGTTGGTTATTGTGCGGTCCATCCGCCGTCGACCAGCAGGTGGGCACCGGTGATCATCGCTGCTGCCGGTGAAGCGAGGTAGACGACCGCAGTCGCAATGTCCTCGATACTGGCGAGCGATCCCAACGGGATGCGGGACTCGAAATACGCGCGCTTTTCGGGCGTATCGACGATGCGCCGCGACAGCGGTGTGTCGACGAGCGTTGGCCCGACGCTGTTGACGCGAATACGCTGTGGCGCCAATTCGATCGCCATCGCCTTGGTCAGACCTTCGACCGCGTGCTTCGACATGCAGTAGACGGTGCGGTTGGCAGCGCCGACGTGTCCCATCTGCGAGGAAATGTTGACGATCGCGCCACCTTTGGCCTGCCGCGCCGGATCTTCCAGCATCTTGCGGACCGCTGCCTGGGACACGACGTAGGTCGCGGTGACATTGAGGTTCACTGTAGCGTCGAGGCTTGCATCCTGGACTTCGAGGAACGGCTCCGGAATACTGATGCCGGCGTTGTTGACGAGGATATCGAGCCGTGGCAGCTCCGCAATTGCGGCTCGGACCGACGCACGATCAGTAATGTCGCAGGTTCTGATGACGGCCTCGCGGCCGTGCGCGCGCACTGCGGCCGCGGTCTCATCCAGCCGAGCTCTCGTGCGGCCCACCAGCACGATATTGGCGCCGGCCTCCGCCAGGCCAACGGCAATACCAGCGCCGAGCCCCGCACCAGCGCCCGTGACCATCGCGCATCGGCCATCGAGGCTAAATCTCGCCAGAACTGAAGATTGCATCGTTCGCGCTCCTTGATTTGTCGGCCGACAGCATAGCGTGAGGCCTACTGGTTAACAGCCGAGTCCGCTTTCAAAATCCGCCACCGATGGATCCCGCGGAGAGTGGGACGACTGGAACTCGGGCGCGATGTTGCGAATATTCCCACTATGGCATGAGCCTGATGACCGACTCGTTTGGCGACTGCCATAGTCTGCATCGCAATACGTATGCTTGAGTTCAAGCTGCGAGTCGGCTCGACATCACGGGCGATCCGCTCCATCGTGAATGGAACTACACGATCCAACCCCGGCAACCTGCAAAAGCTTAGCGGTTATTGTTCGGGCATTCCTAAGCGGCGAAAGACGAAGCCATCGGACAACCACGAGTTTCAGGTGCCGGCTCCCGGCTGGATCTTCTGCTCCGGGCCCGGTTCCACTGTCGGTGGTCGGGTATAGTGCCAGCTGAAACCTGGAGGCAATCAGCAGCGCCTGGAGACAGCGCATTCAACTACCGTTGCTGTGGTCTCCATATCTCCCTGGTCACGCGACAGTTCGGCTTACCCATATGGGGTGCACATGACCGACACTTAATGGCCGCGGTATCCAGTCTCGGATCGCCAACCACGTAATGATCGCCCTGACTGAGACGCAGCTAGCGGCCGGGATTGTCATCATGCCAAAAAGCAAAGTTGATCACACTGGCGCATCACCAGAGCACCTCAACGTCACTGAGCCAACTGCACGTGTCCCCCGAGAGCTGCACCCAAAATTGGTCTGTGCGATCGCGGCCATTACTATTCTTGTGATAGCGACCTACCTTTGGATCAGCGAAGGGGGATGGGCCAACGTCCTGTTTGTCGTTGCAGTAATCCTCGCGTTCGGCGCGCTGATCGTAGTTGCATCTCGACGTCTGCTGTTTGCCACTGTTCTTGTAGCGGCCATGTTGGCCCTGCTCAGCGCAATCTCGTTCCTCAAGCAGCAAGCTACCGACGTCGTCCTGCATGCATACGATCTCGTTTCCTTTGTGAGTTCGTGGCCGGTTGTTACCTCTCGCGGGCAAGACTATCGTCAATATGCTGTCGGCCTCCTGGCCGCGCTCATGGTAGCAGCGATGCTCGGTTGGATCGCCTTCCGCCTCGATGGCACCCGTGTGCGCAGAACTTCCGCCATTGCTGCCACTGTCATTTTTGTATCTGCCGCCTGGATTGCGACGGGTGTCAAGGACGAGATGCGGCATACGGGGTTCTATTATGAGACCCGCCATATCTCATTCTTTTTCTCGTCCTGGTCGGAGACAATCGAGGCGTTGTGGCGCGGGCATCTGATCGAGGCTGCCAGCCATGCCCCAGGTCCCAGCCTGCCCCCCCCGGCGAGTTGCGACTTAGTCTCGAAACCACCTCACATCATTCTGATCCATCAGGAATCCGTGGTCCCACCATCCTATTTTCCGTCTGTCATCTACGATAAGAGTATGGACCCGTTCTTTCAGTCGCATGACGGGAAACTTCACAAGCTGCGCGTGGAGACGTATGGCGGCGCTTCATGGCTGACTGAGTTTTCGGTGTTGACCGGGTTACCGGCCTTTTCGCTCGGCAATCTTCGCCAGTTCGCGCAAACCATCATGGCGGGCAAGGTGCGCGAGACCCTACCACAAGCGCTCGCTCACTGCGGCTACCGCAATGTCGCCTTCCATCCTATGTTGCGAATCTTTCTCTCAATCGGCAAGTTCTTTGAAGCCGTTGGCATGCACGAGACATTCGACGCCAAGGACCAGGGGGCCAAACTAGCCAACGAGCGCGACCGCTATTATTACGCCAACGTCCTGGCGGAGATGGAACATCATTTCGAGACATCGAGGCAGCCTCTCTTTACGTTCGTTGAGACGATGGCGACCCATGCTCCCTACGGTTACACCTATATGCCGTTGCTCAACGTGCCGGGCGGTAGCCCCGGTGCTCATCCTCACATGCACGAGTATTTAAGACGGCTTACCATGGCCCGCATCGATTATGCTTTCCTGCGCACCGAACTCGCCCGCCGTTTTCCGGACCACCAATTCCTCATTATGCACTATGGCGATCATCAACCGTCGGTCACCCGCCAGCTGCTTGGCTTTGCTGAGGACGCGACCTTCGAAGCTGTGATGCGAAGCGGCAATGCGACCGCGCTCATCACCTACTATGCTGTCGACACGATTAACTATCGACCACACTCGCTGCCGGATCTGGACACTCTTGACGTTTCCTATCTAGGTACGATCATGCTCCAATCCGCAGGTCTTCCACTCTCCGGCACCTATCGTGAGCGCAAGCGCCTGATGACGCTGTGCAATGGCAGATACCATGGCTGCTCCGAGCGCAGTGAGATCCTGAAATTCCACCGTCGGCTCATCGATTCTGGGATCGTCGACGCACGATGAGTCCAGCGTTCAGTGCACAACCGTAAGCGCGCCGTCTGACCCGGCCGGCGTCCACACATGTCCGCCCCCTGTCATACGTTTCCGCTTCTAGCTGCTCATGACTTCAGCAGTTCGCTGAAGCTCATCGTTACGGGCATGACCGGCTCAACTGCAAGCGCAGTTGAGCCGGTCGACTTTAGAAGTCTGAGGCTGTCAGAGTGTATGAACCCAATCGCCGTCGCGCGTAAACGTTCTTTGCAACTTCGAGTATCTGCGAACGAGTTCGATCAAATACGCTGAGCAACGCGTCTTCGCTCTGACCCGTGCCTGGACTGATCTGCTCGATCGCCTCGCGCTCGAGAAAAAACGATACTTCTAAAGCGCCCTCGTGTCCCCAGAAACGGACGCAGCTTCGCGACACGTCGTAGGTCCGGCTTGGGTTCGGAAAGTGCAACGTCATGTCGGTGACAACCTCCTCTGTTCCAAATTCGGCGTGCACCGGTCCATTAAACGATAAGCAATGATACTGGTCGTGCATCTGCCTGACATGACCAGCATTTCTTCATTTGACCAACTTGGGCGGGTTGGTTGGATTTCCAAACTCTGCGATTACATACCGCCGTGGCCGTGGCCAACGTCGGCATTGCTTACCTTTGGCGCCTCGGCAATTCCCGCTTCTGTTGTAATCATGATAGCGGCGATAGAGGCGGCATCTTGCAACGCAATACGCACCACCTTGGCCGGATCGATGATGCCCTGTTCGATCATGTCGCAATATTTGTCGGCCTGAGCGTCGTAGCCGAACGAGCCGGATTTATCTGCCAGCACCTTGCCGACGACGATTGCTCCGTCGACACCAGCGTTGTCGGCGATCTGGCGAATAGGCGTTTGTAGAGCACGTCGAATGATATTGATGCCGGCATCCTGGTCGTCATTGTCACCCTTGACCGTGATTGCTTTGGTCGCTTTCAGCAGCATCACGCCTCCACCTGGAACGATGCCTTCCTCGACTGCGGCACGCGTGGCATTGAGCGCGTCGTCAACACGATCCTTGCGCTCTTTGACCTCGATTTCGGTGGCGCCGCCAACCTTAATCACCGCAACGCCGCCGGCGAGCTTCGCCAGCCGCTCTTGCAGCTTCTCTTTGTCGTAGTCCGAAGTGGTTTCCTCGATCTGCGCTTTGATCTGACCGACCCGCGTATCGATATCCTTCTTTTTTCCCGACCCGCCGATGATCGTGGTGTCGTCCCTGGTGATGGAGACGCGCTTGGCTTTGCCCAGCATAGCAAGAGTGACATTCTCAAGCTTGATGCCGAGGTCTTCGCTGATCACTTGGCCGCTGCAGAGAACGCCGATATCTTCGAGCATCGCCTTGCGCCGATCGCCAAAGCCCGGCGCTTTGACGGCTGCCACCTTCAAACCACCGCGCAGTTTGTTGACAACAAGCGTTGCTAGGGCTTCGCCCTCGACCTCTTCGGCAATGATGAGAAGTGGCTTGCCGGTTTGCACAATGGCTTCGAGTACTGGCAGCATGGCCTGCAGGTTTGCGAGCTTCTTCTCGTGAATGAGGATGTATGGCTCTTCCAACTCAGCGGTCATCTTTTCGGCGTTGGTCACAAAGTACGGGGAGAGATAGCCGCGATCGAACTGCATGCCTTCCACGACCTCAAGTTCGGTGTCGAGGGTTTTGGCTTCCTCGACTGTGATCACGCCTTCGTTGCCGACCTTTTGCATCGCTTTGGCGATCATCGCGCCGATCGACTTGTCGCCGTTGGAAGCTACCGTTCCAACCTGGGCAATTTCGGCGGTATCCTTGACCTTCTTCGCCTTCTTCTGGATTTCTTCGACGACCTGAGCGACCGCCTTTTCGATGCCCCGCTTCAGATCCATCGGATTCATGCCAGCAGCGACCGACTTCATGCCCTCACGCAGGATCGAGTGAGCCAACACCGTTGCGGTGGTGGTGCCGTCCCCCGCCATATCGTTCGTTTTTTGGGCGACTTCACGCACCATCTGCGCGCCCATGTTTTCGAAGCGGTCTTCGAGTTCAATCTCCTTGGCCACTGTCACGCCGTCCTTCGTTGTGCGTGGAGCGCCGTAGCTCTTGTCTATGATGACATTGCGACCCTTTGGGCCGAGCGTTGCCTTAACGGCATTGGCGAGGACATCAACGCCGCGCATCATACGATCGCGCGCATCGCCACCAAATTTGATTTCCTTGGCAGTCATTTCGAGCATCCTTTTTCGAGAAAGAGAGAATGAATACGATTGAATGGGCTATGGCGCTGGCAGATCGATAACTAGCTGTGGAGAACACCCATGATGTCACTCTCCTTCATAATCAGGAGGTCCTTGGCATCGATTTTGACCTCGGTGCCCGACCACTTGCCGAACAGCACCTTGTCGCCCTTCTTCAGATCAATCGGGATGAGTTTTCCGGATTCGTCGCGACCGCCGGGGCCGACTGCGATCACTTCCCCCTGCTGTGGCTTCTCGCCAGCAGTATCGGGGATGAAGATGCCGCCACTGGTCTTGGTTTCATTTTCGGCACGTTTGACGACGACGCGGTCATGGAGGGGACGGAATTTCATACTGTTCATGCTCCAATACCAACGAGGCTACCGCGGGGCGGTAGCCTTTTGGATTTTCGTTTGTGGGGATTTGGTGAATTGGCACTCGCCTCGACTGAGTGCTACTGGAGTGTCGCGTAGGCTCAAATGGGATAGTGGTCAAGTCAATCCGCATCGTCGTAGTAAAATCGCTCGGGAGGAAAGCCTGTTGGCGCTTAAGGGCTACAGCGAGCTGGCCGTATAGCAGACAGGCGTATAAGCGCCGCACCGGCGAGCTGATCAACTATGAGGAGCTGTGGGCGGCGGCAAAGTTCCCGCGAACTTTCCAGCCCCGATCGAGCGGGTACGTCAGCCACAAATCGAATAGACTTTTGCTGATTGGCAAGGTTGCTAGGGTCCGCAATTCCGGTTCAGGGCCGCCGCGTCACCTTTGATCGCGGTGTCAATCAGAGAATAGAGTAATTTGAGGCGTGCACGGCGCACGTTTTCCGCCAATTGACCTAAGGGAACTTTACGGCTCGTGGCCGCCTTTGCATCGGCCTTCGAAAGCTCGTCCCTCAGCCGGGCGAGACCGTCCTTATCGTCGGCCCAGCTTGACAAAAGGGCTGATGCCCGGAAGTCGTCGAGCCAGTCCCAATCATTCCAAGGTGTCGTTTCCGTCGTTTTATAGCCGGACGTCACTCCCTCCTTGCCGTTTGCCAGGTAGTGCGCGGCGAATTTGGGAATGAGGTCTTGTCGAAGCGGGGGAGAGGCGGTCAAGACCTTTTCGAGGACGAAGTAGCTCGCGCCGGGGCTCATGTCCTCCAGCGTGTTGGCCACGATGCCCGTGTAAGTGCGGCCGTCTTTGACTGTGGTCAGCTTGGCGACCGCTCCATCGATTTGCTCGCGGGTCGCCTTTTCGGCTGAATACCAGCCATCCACCATCGGCCGGCCACGTTCAGCCAACGTGATCGGATTTCGTTCGCATGCCGTCGGCGCCACTGTGGACGACGAGGCGCGGGCTTGACAACGAGCATCCGGAGACGGCCAGCCGGGTCGGCAGGCGATCTCATCGACGTTCTTGCGCAGGTGGTCGGCGATCGCGCTAGCGCCGTGCTGCCAGTTTCGCTGAATTGGGGCCATCAGCACTTGCTTTTCAGCACGTGCGACCATTGCTGCGGTCTGAGCCGCACGCCGCGCGGAGACTTGCTTGCTCCTTGCAGCTACGGTCGTCTGCAATGCCGGCGAAAGTTTCGAAATGACGCCCGACGGTAGCTTCCCTGGCTGCAGTTTGACGATACTGTCAAGGTCCGGCACAGACCAGTTGATTGCCTCGCTGTATGAGCGGTTGTTGTTGGCGAAACTTTCGATGCTCCATATCCATGCGGCTTCAGAAAAGGATTCGCGGTTAGTGGGGACAACAGTGTGGCCCTGCTTCGCTGCCGTCACGAGAAACTGACGCTCGCGCTCGAAGTTCGCCTTGCTGCAATGAACCGAAGCGATCTCGATCCAATTTTCGATCCAGGCTCGCACGTCGGGAGAAAGTGCCTTGAAGCGCTCGGCTTGGCGTTCAGCTAAAAAGAACACGACTGGATACACCGCAGACGAGGTCAGATTGATGAAGCGCGCACGCCTTAGGCTCTTGGCTGATGTGGCTTGCGCCGTCGTCGCGACAACTCCATCCGGCAACCTGCTTCGGTCGTCGTTGGAGCCTTGCTGAAATCTGTCAAACTCGTTGCGGATGTCTTCGTGATTACTCGCATACGAAATGAAATCGGCGCCAAGGCGCTGGTAGAAACCAGCGTGCGAGGCGCCGGAGATGCGACGTTCGAAGAAGTGCTTCGGCTCCGTCATGGCGCGCGCCGCACTGAAAAGGTGATTGAAGCCACCGTAAGCAACAGTGATCCACGTCACCGAAGGGGCGGCATTTTGATCGATCTGCCGCAAGCGTTTGAGGACGTCGCTGCGCATGAACGCCAGGAAGTGCGCCGCATCTCGAAATAGGTACGGTTCACTTGCGACTTGGATTGCCGCGCTCTCAGCGACACGATTGACGTAACCTATCACAATCTCGAGGTGTGCGAGCGGGGCGTTCAACTGGACGCGCAACCCCTCGATCGGAGGCGGCGGCAGAGTTTCGATAAGAGACTGGCTGCATTGCAGTTCGCTCTGGTGCGAGGCAATACGCGCGTCCGTCTCTTCATAACCTTCAATGGACGGGTAAACGCCGATCACAAACTCCGCGGCCGCGGGCCTCGCCGCAGCGACGGCCGCACACACATTGAGATAATGACCAGAAGGGCGCGCATGGGGAATTTGCATCCTCGGCGATGGGCAACTCGGATCCGATCAAAGACGGCGCACTCAGCGGGCAGAGGGACCGAGCACGCCGTCGTTGCGACCATTCGTGCTGCGGTTCGTTGAGCGCAGATAATGCTGCAGCGGATCGTCTTCGGAGCCAGGAGGGGGCGCTTTGTGCGGCTCGATTGTCGCCGCCGTCTGGCCGCCCCCGGCGAGTTTGAGGGCCGTGTCAACCTCGGCGTCCGACACTTTATCACGTCCTTCTTTCTTGCGCTGCTCCTCGAGCTTTCTCTTCAACTCGTCCCTCAGACTCACTTTCTGTGGACCGGGCGCCGCGGCACTTCCGCCCCCGGGATAGCAAGGCCGCCCGCGCACATCAAAATAGCAGTTATCCTGTCCGGAGGGGTTGGCCGCTGCCTGTTGCGCCTTCTGCAGATAGGCGCGAATAGAACAGGTTTCGCGCGCGGAAGCGTCTTTGGCCCCTACGCATTGCTGCTTGATGCTGGGCTCGGCTTGTGTAATCGCGATCGCCTCCTGCGTTTGCATGCAGGCCTTCATCTCGTCCGGTTTTTCCGCCGCGTACGCGCATCGAGACTGAGCCTTGGCAAATACATCTTGCGGTGTGATCGACAGGACGATTGCGGCAGGTTTCGGCTGCGAGGGCTGCGCGACACTCTTGGCTGGTCCCTCAAATGGATTGGATCCTGCATAGATATTGTTCGCGCCGAACTGCCGCTTCGCAACCGCAACCCGATTGTCCTCGGCGACAGCCGCCAAGCGCCGTTGGGCTTCCCTGATCCGGTCCCTGACGAGTTCGCGAGACGCGGGATTGGAGCAGCGTTGGAATACGGTCCGCACTTGCTCGAACAAGCGAATTGCACCGCTCGGATCGTCGCGGGACATTTCGCTGGCGTCCCTCACCAAATTCCAAGCCTGATCGAAGGTTCGGTCGCAATAAACACGCAACTCGGCCGCCGCCCGATGCGCCGCTTCGTCGGCAGCCGCCGCTGCATTGGCGCGCTCGGCGGTCGCTTGGTTCTCGGCTTCTTCCATCATGCTGCCCAAAATGCCGAGAGCCAGGCCAGCGCCGGCAAAGCCGGCGGCAGCTTGGCCAGACCCACTGTTGTACCCCGGGCTATAGGCGCCGGAGCGTTGGTTCGCCTGAGGAGGGGGAGCAATTCGGCGAGGTTGAGGGCAAGGGCCACCTCCGCTCATTCCGGGTCCCGTAATAGTGCTGCATTGGGCGGAAACTGGATCGGCAATTAAAGCAGCGAATGCAGCGGTCAGAAGCACGACGCCAAGATTGAGATATCTGCTATCAAGCATGAGGGCCCCCGATCTTATTAACGCGGCAATTTAACAGATGTCCTCATGGCGACAATGGGCTTCGAGGTCGGTTGTGGCTTTCAGGTATCTGACGCCGGCCGCGTTCGTGGCGAGACTGAAGGAGCAAAACCCAGCGTCCGTGCCGCAAGGGGCAATCGAAGACAGCAACCAAGGTGGTCGTCTCAAGTTAAAAGTGTCCCGAAGAAGTTGGGCAGGTCAACCGTGTCGCGCTGGAACAGCAGGACGCTATCGCCTGACTTGGCTTCACTCGCGCTGATGCCGAGCCACTTTTTCGAGCAACGGTGGGGATCGATCCTGCAAGATCACGTCGCCTGGTCCGGGATGCTGAGCAGCCTCGATGCCGCCGAGGTCGATGTTTCAGACCTGTTTGCCAAAGGCATCGACGGCGGCAAGGTGAACTTTCCAATTGATTTCGAGAAAATCCGGAGACTGTCAACGCCGGATCAAAAATGCATCGAATGTCGGAGAGATGATGCATCAGTCTTGAACGCAAGAAGGCCCCTCAGCTGAGGGGCCTTCTTGCGTTCGCGCGTCGTTTTGGAGTGGCGTCGTCGGG
>JANLPY010000793.1:0-1695 GCA_031367505.1 Hyphomicrobiaceae bacterium
ACAGTTGCGTGCAATGAATTTTCTGTTGGCCGCCGTTATGATCGGGACCTCAGCCATCGCAACTGCAGGTCAGGCACCCGTTGACCTTGGCGCAGCCGGTACTTTCGCGATTCTGTCCAAAACAGGTGTCACGAACGTTTATGCATCTGCAGTCACTGGGAACGTGGGATCCAGTCCAATCACCGGCGCGGCTATCCTGGTAACGTGCACCGAAGTGACTGGGACAATTTTCGCCGTCGATGCGGCTGGTCCCCTCCCCTGCACGGTGAATGCCGCCCCATTCCTCACGTCGGCTGTTCTCGACATGGAAGCGGCATACCTCGATGCCGAGGGACGTTCTTCGCCCGATTTTACTGAAGTGGGTGCCGGAGAGATTGGTGGAATGACCCTCCCTCCAGGTCTCTACAAATGGGGAACCGGTGTCATGATCTCGACAGATGTCACGCTCGCAGGGGGCCCGAACGATGTCTTTATCTTCCAGATCGCCGGCACCTTGCTTCAGGCCAACGCGACAAGTGTAACCTTGACCGGCGGTGCAAAAGCCAAAAACATTTTCTGGCAGGTTGCGGACGTGGTGGCTATTGGAACGACTGCACACTTTGAAGGAATCGTGCTGGCTAAGACGATGGTCGCCGCGAAGACGGGCGCATCAGTGAACGGCAGATTACTGGCTCAGACTGCGGTCACTCTGCAAATGAACACCGTCACAAACCCTGCCAAGTAAGGCGCCGCAGCACTCTGGCCGGTAACAAGGCGAAAGCAACCATTGGCTTCGTTCTTGTTTCCGGTCTCGTCGTTCCACGATTCGGACAATTCGCCCCGCATCCGTCCGCGCACGACGAAAACGTGGGGAACGCCAGCCTGCGCATTGAGTTCTGCCGCAATTGCGGGTTGACGGCCGTTACCGCAATGGCAAATATCAGCGTATCGCAATCGGGGCGTCGAGCGTACGTTTGATTGTGACGACAAATCCATAGGCGATCTGCAGCTTGCCGTCCTCAGCGCGGCGCATCATTGGCAAATGGTAATAAATGTCTTAACCTGCCGCCCGCCAGTCGGCCGGAAGATCGGCCAGCGAACCTGCTATTGCGCTGGAATTGCGCGTATGCCACCAAATGCTGTGGCCGCGACGCTGAACATGGCAGTGCGACACGTAGCATAATATCCTCAGGGCGATGCATCCGTACCGCGTATGACACTGTAAGGAGCGCTCAACCATGTTACCCAAGCCCGATATCGTCACCCCTCCTGCTGAGCGCGAAAGCACGAGTGCCCGCACGCGCGATCAATTGCGCTTCGACAGCGAATTAATCGACGCCATCGGCAACCCGGTATACCTCAAGGATATTGATGGCAGGTTCGTCTGTGTCAACCTTGCCTGGGAACAGTTTTATGGGATCAAGCGCGACGACGCCATCGGCAAGAGCGTTCACGAGGTGTTCCCCTGCGACATTGCCGACGCGCATGCGGCACATGATGCAGCATTAATCGGCGGCTCCGGTCCGCGCATCTATGAGCTGGCGGTACTCGGCAGCGATGGCCAGATACACGACACCGTCCACTACAAATCCGTTTTCAGCCGAGCCGACGGGTCGCCCGCCGGCGTTATCGGTAACTTCACCGACATCACCTCGCTCAAGAAAACCGAAAATGCGTTGCGCCTGAGCGAACTGCAGATGCGTCTCATCAGCGACA
>JANLPY010000798.1:0-9706 GCA_031367505.1 Hyphomicrobiaceae bacterium
CTGTCGGCCTGAAGCTCCGCGTAGGCCAGCAGTATCGACCTGAGGTGAGCTTGACCCTTCGCATAATCGTCGAACATAACGTCGTGCAACAACCGCCCGGCGTCGCGCGTCAGAACCCATCCGCGTGCCACGTCCACCGCCAACAATTCGACGATCGCCGCCGGCCGCCAACAGCACAGCGCGGCAAGCAAGGGCGCCTCGATATCAAATCCGGGAGCAGCCTTTTTCAGGTAGAACCGTCCTTGCGGCGTATCCAGCTTCCAGACCGTCGACCAAGCCCGTCTCTTGACCAACGTCGTCACTATTGGTGTGTCTGGTTCGGCTTGGCGCAGCTGCCGCGCGGCCCACGTCACGCAATCACGTTGCGCGTCGCTCACCCGCCCAGGCCCATCATCACGCGCGCCTCCGCCGACGTCGCAATCTCGCGTCCGGCTCCCCGCGCGATAACCGCCAACGCGCCGATCAATTGCCCGTTCGAAGTCGCCGCAGAGCCATCCGGCAGATAAAATGTATCCTCCAGTCCTGAACGCAAATGACCGCCCAGTTCCGCTACGCGCATGTGCAGAGGCCAGATTTCCTTGCGGCCGATGGCCGTCACCTGCCACGGCGCTTCTTTCATTCTCAGCCGCATCAGGATCGGCAATAGGTCCACGTCCACCGGTTGGCCGGACGGCACACCCATCACGAAGTTGTATTTTGGCACGCCCTTGTACATGCCATTGCGCACATACATCTCGACCGAGCGCACGATGCCGGTGTCGAAGCACTCGAATTCCGGTTGCGTGTTCGTTTCGTGCATCACTTCGAGGAAGTCGTGCACTTTCTGCGGCGCGTTGTCGAAAATGCCGGGCGGCCACGCCCAGCTGCCATCGGAATTTATTTTCAGGTAGTTCAGCGTGCCGGCGTTGCAGGCGGCGATTTCCGGACGCACGGCGCGCAAGCAATCGAGCGGCGGCTGGTAATCCGGCCCGCGAAACCCCGTCGACTGATTGAGTATCACGCCTGGGCATGCGGCGCGGATCGCGCCCATGATCTCCATCGCCAGCTTCGGTTCCCACGACGGCAGATGCCCCTTGCCTTCCCCTTGTTGGCGGAAATGCACATGCATGATCGCCGCGCCGGCATCGAACGCGCGCTTGGCCTCCGCCGCCATCTGCTCCGGCGTAACGGGCACCGGGAACCGCTTCGGGTCGGTTAGTACACCCGTCAGCGCGCACGAAATGATTATCTTGTCGCCCATGGTCGGCCCCGAATTAAAGACGCATCCTTTTTCTCCAACAGAACTAAGGCAATCCCGGCACTTTGCCTAGTATTCAGTCCCCGTCCGTCAAATCTGATGGCGCGGCGCTGGATCCGTCGCGAAAGCGATATCGCCGCGTACGTATTATCTGCGTCCCTTCACTTCCACGAATCACGTACAAGTCGAGCCAAGTTCTCCACGACGGACTATCCCAGGGGCGCACGATGCCGATCGCACGAGGAATGATGCCGCTGTGGCTGATGGCGTTGATGCTAGCCTTTAGTTTCGACGTCTGGGCCGACGAGGCGCCGCAACTTGAACCTGCCGCCGCGCTGATCGTACTGAAGGTACCGGGCAGCGGCTACGTCAACGTACGCGCCCTGCCAGACCCGCGTTCGGCCCTGGTGCAGCAAATTGCTGTCGGTTCAGCAAATCTCCGCGCCACTGGCGGCGTCAAGCTGTACGGCGATACTTGGTGGATCGAGGTCCAATCCGGTGCCGTCACTGGCTGGCTTAACGCTCGCTTGCTGGCGCGCGTCGGTGGCGGAACTCCGTTGCAGCCGATGGTCAACATCGACGATTTTTCTCCGACCAATGGATATCAATTCACGGCTGCCGCATTTGACGAGACTGCCGTCACGTCTTACGATGAGTGTGCGCGTCGGTGTGTTGGCGATGGCAGATGCGCAGCACTTGAATACCGCAGCGCCATTGCAGTCTGTCGTTTGTTCGATACCAGGCCCGAGGTTGTGAAACAGACTGGCGTCCATGTCGCCGTCCGCCCCGTCAAAACGCCGCCCGGTGGCTGGTCCGCTCAAAGCGCCGCACGCTTTGAGCGTGTGCAGGAACAGGCGTACGACGCTCCAGGCTTCCGCGACACGCTCACCCATAGTGCTGATGAATGCGCCGTCGCCTGTGGTCTGGATCAGCGTTGTGCAGCGTACGTCTACCAGCGTCGGCAGCGCCTCTGCACCGGCTATGAGCGGCTGGAGAAATTATCGGCACGCACCGGTGTTGAGACCGGCATGCGTCAGATCGTAATGCCGCCAGTCGAAACCGCGACAATACCGGTCCCCGCGCCGCCAGTGCTACCTCGGTCAGCCAAGACGAAGGAGCCGAGGGCTGATCAAGCGTCAATCAATGACGCATTCCACATGCTATTCAAATCCGCTTCGCAAGGTATTGCTTACGCAACGCCTGAGCTGCAACGTCAGGGCCGGATTACCTTCTCACTAGCCGAATCGCCACTAGGAAGCGCCATGCATGCCGCGGTTCTGCCACGTGCCCTGGACGGTTCACTACACAATCTCGCCGCCATGCTCGGCCGCACTGACGGACAGGTCGTGCATCTGGTGTTTCATGCTGCTTTGGGAGCGTCGCCAATCATTTTGGCGTCATCCACATACCCCACACTGGAAGCCGCAACGGTTGCGGCTCTTGCATTGCAAAAAGATCTCGACGATCTCGCTAAGCAAGCGGGCCTCGGCGTCGATCCGCTTTCGCTATTAAAGCCGTTGCGTCGCTAAAGGGCTGCCGGCCTTTGTATCGCCAACGAAGATGAACATCACATTCCGCTCGCCTGTTGTTCGGGGGGCGCCAGACGCGCCAGCACCTGCTCCAGTGCGTCTTCCAACAAGCCTAGTTCGGTCTCGATCGCATCGGTCAAGCTGGAACAATCAGACGCATCGGCACCGAGTTTGAGCTTGACGTCGAGCAGGCGGCACATCTCCGACAGGCGCTTAGCGCCGATATTCGCAGCCGAGGACTTCAGGCTGTGCGCCAACGTCCGCAGCAGCTCGCCGTCGGCCTGCTCGATGGCCGCACGAAGCGTCATCATGGCTTCCGGCATGGAGCTGAGGAATGTCCGCAACAGACGGCTCAAGAAGGCTGGACGGCTTCGCAGCAACACCGCGTGTAACGCCTCGTCAAGCCGCTCGGTCGCCTGCGCACTAATGGGCAGAGCGCGTCCGGCCTGCAGTAGGCTGGCGGTATCCGGCGCAGGTTTGATGGCGGTGGCTTGCGGGTTCACCGTTCCCTGTTTGGCGCCCGACGCCGCGACATCGGCAGGATTCGACCACTTCTGCAGGACGGCTCGCAATTGCAGATCGGTGAACGGCTTACTTAGAAAATCGTCTGAGCCCGCCTCGAGCGCTTGCAACCTGTCGCTATCGTAGGCGTTGGCGGTGACGGCAACAATGGGAACGCGCCGCAAATTGCGTGTCCGCTCCGTCTCGCGGATTCGCCGTGTCGCAGACAATCCATCTAACTCCGGCATCTGGGAGTCCATGAGAATGACGTCGAACTGCGACCGGTCGAATGCAGTGATCGCTTCAATGCCATTGACTGCGACGGTCACGCGGCACTCGAGTTCCGCCAGATATTCGCGCGCGACTTCGATGTTGGTCGCGTTATCTTCGACAAGCAAAACGCGAAGTTTAAGAGACGGCGCAGCCGATCCGCTGCTCGCTGCGTCCGCGAACGTCGAGCCGGCGGTGCGACCACTCTTGAACTCTGGATTGAACGCACGGCCAAGCGCCAGTATGAGATCTGTCCGGCGAGCGGGTTTGGAAAGAAACACAGTGTTTGTAAGCCCATTTTGGTCGACGGGATTGGCGTTCCAGTTAGCACTCATCAACACGACCATGGCCGTGCTTGCGAGTTGCGGACTGGCTCGAATTGTTCGACACAAATGCAATCCGCTGCAGCGCGGCCGGATACGATCGATGACGGCGATGCGATAGGGTGCGCCTTCGCGAGCCGCCCGTGCGAGCGCTTCGAGTGCCACTTCCTCGCTATCTGCAACATCGACCAGTGCCCCGGTTCCAATAAGATTGTTCGCGAGTGTCTCACGGTTTGTCTCACGATCGTCTATGACCAGTACGCGCACGTCGGTCATGTCGATATCCCGCAACACAGTTCGAGTCGCAGCAGGTGCCGTAACTTCAAATGGGATTTCAAATCGCACAACCGTGCCGCGACCGCGTTCGCTGGTGAGTGCGATGGTCCCGCCGAGGAGTTCGACCAAATGCCGCGTGATCGATAATCCCAGGCCTGTACCGCCAAATCGACGGCTGATCGATGAATCTGCTTGCGCAAACGGCTCGAACAGACGGCTTATAGCAGCTTCGTCGATGCCGATGCCGGTGTCCTCGACCAGGAAAACGACGGTGGCTTGGCCCGACGCGGTGGTGCCGGCGCTCAGTCGAATGACGACCTCGCCGGTCTCGGTGAACTTGATGGCATTGCCAATCAGATTGATCAGCACCTGGCGAATGCGCACGGGATCACTGACGACGCCGACAGGTATTGCGGGTGCAATGATCAGGTTTACTTCCAACCCCTTGCGGTAGCCCGTTTGAGCACAAAGTTCGACTGCATCTTCCACACAGTGCCGCAGATTGAAATCCTGCACATCAAGTTTGAAATGCCCGGCTTCGATGCGCGACAGATCCAGCACGTCATTGATAATGCCGAGCAGACCTTTGGCCGAATCGCATAACGTGCTCGCCAGGCGAACCTGCCGTTGGCTCAGGTCGGTCTTCAGCAGCAGATCCGCCATGCCGAGAACCCCGTTAAGAGGGGTGCGCATTTCATGGCTCATTTTTGCGAGAAATGCCGATTTTGCTTGATTTGCAAGTCCTACCAGTCGGTTTGCTTCCTTCAGACTGTCCTCGGCCTCTTTCGCCCGCGAAGCATCGAGGATGACACCTGTCCACAAAACTGAATCATCCGCTCTGCGCTCGGGGCGCGCTATGGCGTGTGTAGTTTTCCGCTTGCCATCAGGCATCATGACTGAGGCCTCCACGTCCCATTTGGTCAACGTCTTCGAGGCGTCGATGAGGCGTTTTCGGAACGTTTTCTTGTAGTCTTCGGTATAGGTGCTGAATAACACCTCGGGATCTCTGAGGACGTCTTCAGGCGCGACGCCGAACAGTTCGCGTGCCCCTTCGCTCAAATACGTGTATCGAATATCTCCATCCGGTTTAACAATACGTTGATAGACCACACCTGGAATGGCAGCAGCGAGCGAATTGAACTGCAGCGATTCAACTGTCTCGACCTTTGCCGCGAAGCGGGCTTCGAGCGCTCCGGTCAGAAAGGTACGGACGCGGCTATCGAAGTGCTTCGCCTTTTGCCGCAAATCGGCAGCGCCGCAGAAGTAGAATGACACTGCGCCGATGATTGTGCCCTCCTCGTTATGAAGGGGCGTGCAGATATAGCGCCGCCAGCCGGCTTCGAGCGCGGCCATGTCATGTTTTTTGGTCGAAACGCGCTTCCTGTTGATCGCGACTTGATATTCGATGCCGCTATCAAGGCAGATGGTTAGTGGTGCATGGTCGGCCGTTTCGCGTGTTAGCGCTTGTGCGGCCTCCGACGTCGCAAAGTGCAGATACGTACCTTCGACCTTGAGGGTAAGTACCGCATCATCGGCGCCCACGACGTCCTTCACGATCGTAGCGCATTGCGCCTCGAAAGTGCCGTGGCGCGCGCCGAATGCTGCAGCAATCAGCCGTTGCTGTAGCTCCGGTACGCGCACCCGCACAGCGCTTTTACCTGTGATCGATCGCTTTCCTTTGCGCGTCGGCGTTTTGGCTGGCGCAGCTTTTTTAGGTTGGCGTGGCGTCTTGCGAAGAGTTTTGCGGATCGTCATGAAAATCTCGTTTTGAGAAACAATAGTAAGTGGCGCAGACGATCACTCGATCGAACCTGAACTACTCTTGGTAATATCGTCACGCACGGGGTTTTCCAGGCTCGCGCCGATTGTGTTCGCTTTGACATTGCCCGCGTTCGACCGCGCAAGTCGACCGTCGTTGTCAAAGATGACGCTTGCCCCCTCGAACAGCGGCATCGGTATCCGCATGCCGATTTCTCGCGCCTTGCGAAAGCTTATCGCAACGTCAGGCGGCGATACGATGCCCACTGAAATATCACCGGGTTTTCGCAGGTTCTCAAGGATGTCGATTGCAAAGAGTGCCGCCTGGTAGGCATTGCTCTCAAAGCTGATGCCGACCGATAGCGCGGCCGTATTGTCGCCGGCCTGAACGACGTCGGTAACGGTGCTGAGCACCGGCACCCGGAAAGAATTGGCATTGATAGTTGCGATTTCGGAAAATACCGTCGTGCTGCCGGTGATCCAGAAGATGCTGTCGGTTAGGTCCGGATCATTCTTCCGCATCGTGGCAACCGTCTCGCGCACGAGGCGCGCTAGTTCTTCCTTGGCATTCTGTGGCTGCTTTATCGCCAGATCGAAAACGCGAATGCCGCGAGCACGTGCGTAAGCCGCAGCCGGCTCCGCCTGCGTCTGGACCGCGCTGATGTTTGCCGCATCGACAAGCACCGCAAAATTCTTGAGCGACGGACGCAGCTGCAGCACGTACGACATTTGCACGTCAATGGGCATGTTGAGCGAAGTGAATGCAAAATTGCTGCCCGAACCCTGCACATAGTCCTTCATTTGTCCGAGCAGCACCGGATCCTTGGAGCAAACTGATACCACCGGCAGCCGACCACCCCGATAGGCCGACCACAGCCAAGCCGTTGATTCCGATCCCATGGTCATAATGAGATCGAAGTTACTAGCTTCGGCCTGCTCCAGGGCTACCTTGCCTCGCGTCGGATCAGTCCAATAGTTGGTGACGGTGAATTCCGTATCAATGCGCTTGTCAGCGAAAATGCTGACGATTTTAGTTATCGCCGTGTCGTAAGCCGACGACGAGCGCGGATACAGAACCAGCACACGTTTCAAAGGTTTTGAAGACCGTAGACGCCTCGGCCGGATGAGCACGGTGTCGGGTGTCGCCTCCAGTTGCGATACTTGCCAGTCGGCTGTGGTTTCGGTGCCGATCCTGAACCAGGTCGAGCTGTCTTTTGTCGCAGCGGCTGCGCCGAATACATTTCCGGCGAGGCCTAAACTGACCACCATTGAAAGTGTTGCTAGCGTCGTCAGAGCTTTGCGGGCAAGGCGCATCATGCAAATTCCTGCGTGCGGCTGTCTTTTCTGTCGACAGGATTGATGAAATGGAAGGCGGTAGCGAGGGCAGCCATGAATATGCCGATCCACCCGAGAATAAGCGCCGACGTGCCGCAAAGCAGGAACAACTGACCTACGATAACCGGGCCGAGCATGTGTCCCAGGCGTTCGAGTAGACGATAGGCGGCCGCAGTCGGCGCTTGGCCGATCTGGCGCGAGATCGCGGTGTCGGTAATGTGTGTCACCACCGGCGCGTTGATCAAGCCATGGGCGAAACCGATGATGGCCGACCCCGCCACGATCAGGCTTGTTTTCCAGAACAGCGCGTAGGCGCTGGTCATCACGAAATCATGCCCGGAAACCGAGATAACAATTAAGCCCAAGGCCGTTGAGAAACCGCCCCAGACCAACAATTGGCGGCACGCCAGCGTTTTGTCTGCAATATGCGAAGCGATCGCGCTGGAGATGATGACACTGCCGGCATAGATCATCGTAATTTGCGCAATATCTTCCTTGGCAAATCCAGTGGCGTGCAGCAGCAGTGGCATCGCAAAAAGTACCACTCCGGTCAGTACAGCCTTTGCCGGCATGCCGACCATCAGGATGATCTGCAGGAATTGCGGATCACGCAGTAGCCGCATCGTATCCGACCACACCACTTTGGAAGAGCTCTCGGTGTCGTGAGACGTTGCATCGGAGGGGAGCAGCAAGAGTGTGTAGGCGATCGCCGCCGCAGCAATCGCCGCCCCGGCAACGAACACGCCTGCCGCCCCTATCTCCCCGGCCAGAAGCGATCCTATCGCCATGCCGGAGATCATGCCGCCCTGGAAACCATAGACGATTATGCCGTTGGCCTTAGTTCGATTTTCCCGCAGGGCTTTTGCCAGAATATAGGATTGCACGCCGATGAAGAGGACGCCCTGTCCTAGCCCGGTGACGGCACGTGCAACCACCGCCATGTTGAGGCTACCGACCACAGCCATGCCAGCCAATCCTGCCATCACCAGGCCAAGCCCACCGAGCACCAGATTTCGCGTGCCGATCGACTGGCTGTAGTGTCCAGCTGGAATGAGAGCCAGCGCGAAACAGAGATAGTAGGCCGTGAACGGCCACGCGATCGATGAACCGTCGTGGCCGCCAGCTCGTGCGAGGTCAGAAATGACTTGCGGTAGAAATGCATAGCTGAGGTTATCAACGAAGACTGCGAGAAAGAAGATCGGCTTGACGAGATCGAGCGCAAGCGGGTTTCGCCAATCCGCATTGCCGGCTCGTATATTGACCTGAGCGGTGCGCATTGCCTGCGCCAGTTGCAGAAATAAGAACGCGAACAGCGCCGACGCCACGAAGAGCGCGGTATAGTTTTTGACGTTCCGAGCGACCTGCCAGAACACGTAGTTGCGCGGCACCGACAGGATCACCAGTGCGGCGCGCGGATGGTTTGCTGGCGTCAGCATCGCCTGATATTCGGATTGGCCGCTAATTTTCACCCAGAAATTGCCGATACGACTGCGATCGGTGTGAACAGCGATGCGCCCATTGATGGTAATGCCGATCGAGCTTATTTCTGGATTGAGCGTGCGGTAGCTATCGAGCACCTGGTCGAGCCCGTCGATCTGATCGAATTGCAAGCCATATTGTGGAATATCGTCAAGTCGCTGGCCGAGCGAATCGGCTAAAGCGCGACCCTTTGATTCAGCGCCGTCGGTGAACAAGGATATCATTGTTACGACGACGGCGATGGCCACCGCAAGGAAGGCGCCCGTAAATGCGAAAACGACGGGTTTACGGCTTACCGGCACGTCCCCGGCCGAAACCATGAAAACGACCAGGCCGAAAGACAGGCAAGCCAGCAGCGCGATCGCAAGAATAATTCGGAACTCGCCCACAAGGCGCCGATCGATTTCCAGCCGATCCATCGTCACCACGAGATTGCCGACTTGTTCGAACTTGTTGCGCAAGGGCAGTATCAACTGCAGTACAGCTTCGGATTTCCGGATGTCGCTGCCATGAGGCAAGGCATTGTCGGCAGTTGGCGGCAACGTGCGTGCCTTGGCATCGCCCGCGCTGAAAACAAGTTCACCGTCAGTGAGCTCGACGACCATCGAGATGAGCGTGCGATCGCTTTCGATCATCGCGGTCGTCAGCTGTTTGTAACCAGTGAACTGTCGCAGGGGCAGGCCGGGTCTGAGGTAGGTTTCTAACGGCGTGCGGACCAACTCAGCCTGAGCCAGGCTCTTTTCCACCAGCAACTGTTCGTAAGTACGCTTGGTCGTACCGTAGGCGATGTAGACCAACAGCAGGACGCACGCCAATGAGACTGTGATCATTGCGCCCGAATCGACAACACGGCGCCACAGAGCGTTCGATTTCATCGCGGCTGTCATCAGCGCAATTCCCCGCTCGAATGTTGAAAGGACTGGAAGAACTGCGCGACCGAGTGTGCACGGCCATCAAACAGTGTTGCAGCGCGATCCGCGAAGACAGACAAGATCAGG
>JANLPY010000364.1:0-2009 GCA_031367505.1 Hyphomicrobiaceae bacterium
TGTCGACCGCGATCAGCAGCTCGAGCTCTTTCAGCGCGCCATCCAGACGAGCCCCATCGGGACCACTGACCACTGGATTACCCGAGTTGATGATCAGTGCCCGGATCTGGCCTTCGCCCGGAGTGAGGATTTCATCGGGCAGGATCGCCAGCGGGTAACCGCCGGCAACGAACCGATAATTGCCGATGCGGCTGCGGCGCAGCAGCGGTGGCCCCAACAGGTTAACGACTTTCATCGAATTCTTGAACAAGCCGGGCTGATAGTAACGACCACCCTTGCGATCTGTGCGCCCGGTAATCAGGTTGAGCGCCTGGCTCAGCCACTCGCCAAGGGTACCGTTGCGGTTCTGCGAAACGCCGGTGTGGGCGACGCACATGGCGGTTTCCGCCGTGGCAAAGCGGCGCGCTATGTCCTGTATTTGATCAAGCGGGATATTGCAACGTGCGGCGAGTTGATCCAGAGATGCACTTTCGGCCAGGTTGCGCAGGACATCGACACCATTGGCTTCGTCGCAATCCGGCTGATGCTGCCAGCCGTTTTCAAAAACGATCTTGATGATGCCGAGCAGAAACGCCCAGTCTTCCCCGGGACGAATCACCACATGGGTGGTGGCCTTGCGCGTGCTTGGTGTTTGACGCGGATCGACAATGATGAGGTCGGCGCCTTGTTCCTTTGCCGCAAGAACGCGCTTCCAGCCTTCGGGAACCGTATCCATCCAGGCCATGTTGCTGATGGCGGGATTCATGCCGAGAAACAGAAAACACTTCGCATGGTCGACGTCGGGAATCAGCGAGGCGAGTTCGGAACCGTACATTTCCTGGCCGACAAGATGGAAACTGTTCTGATCAACCGAGCCGACGGTGTATTGGCTCGTGCTGCCTATCGCGGCAGAAAAGCCGCCCTGGAAAAAATGATTCGGAGAATTTGATAGTCCGGGGTTGCCGATATAGGTCCCGATCGCATTGGCGCCGTGCTTCTCGCGGATGGCGTTGAGTTGCTGTGCGATTTCCTTGATGGCGACCTCATAGCTGACCGGGACATACTTGTCGCCGACACGCTTCAGCGGCGTTTTCAGCCGTTTCGGATGATCGCGCACCAGGTGGGCGTTGGCGCCCTTGGCGCAGTAGTCGCGCCAGTTGTAGGGGTGGGTCTGATCCGGCAGGATGCGGACAATCTTGTTGCCGTCCTTGACGACATCGATTCCGCAAAACGCGATGCAGATGCGGCAGAACGTCTTGGTTGTGGTGAGGTGTTGATCCGTGGCTGGCTGGTTCATGCTTTCTCCCTAAAGACGGTGCTAACTTTCAAGCGGATATCCGACCGCTGAGCCAAGCTTACTCTTCCAGTCTATTCGACCGATGTCTCATCCGCGACATCGGCGCGAAAGCTGGCCTCGTTCAGTTGCACCAGTTTCGGGTAATACCTGGCAAAGGCGGCCTCAATTTCTTTCACTGGGATGTCAAAGTATTCACCGCGCATGTTGAGGTATTCCATGTGGCGGTTGCCCTGCTCGTCGCAGGCTTGCATGACCGAGTCGGTCAGGCCGTCGAACTCGAGCGGCATCATCTTCAACTTTTGGCAAAGCTGGATATTGAACACAGGGGTGGCCTTGACCCACTTGCCGCGCAGATGGAGCGACGCATAGCCGTGCCAGTAGTAGGTGTCCGAATTAATGACTTCGCGCAGCCGCCGCGTGGACAAATGGTTATGCACATCGGCGTAGCCGACGCGGGCCGGAATTCCCATCGTGCGGCAAGCCGCCACCAGCAAACCGCTTTTTGTTACGCACCAGCCATGACCCTGCTCCAGTACCCGGCTGGCGCTCATGCCCGCCACGGAGAAGTCAAATTTATACGGGTCATAGTCAAAGTCGTCACGCACCGCCAGGTAGAGACGGGTCGCCTGCTGCAACGGGTCCGTCGCGTTGCCAACTGCATTCCGGGCAAATGCAATGACCTCGGGATGGTCGGCGTTGATCGTCGCCGTCGGTTGCAGATAGTCTTGCGAGG
>JANLPY010000035.1:0-3860 GCA_031367505.1 Hyphomicrobiaceae bacterium
ACGCTATCGAACTGAGTCATTGCGTCGCAAGACATGGGCACATTACAAGAGCGCCCGAACGGCAATCTGCATCGAAAACCCGTGCGCCATGCGGCTTTCGTCAAGACATGCCCGCTATTCGGTCCGGGAACGTCGGCTTAATGACGCTATCGACATCATAACCCAATGCGAGCAGCGCGCCGATCACCCCCCGTCGATGTGCCGCCGATGAGGTCGAAGTAGTCGCGAAGCCGGAAAGCGGCCTGCTTATCGGCTGGCATTCTCTCGCGGAGAAGTGTCTCGACGCGCTTGAGCATGCCAAGCGTGATGAGGCCTCGCACGCCTCCCCCGTCAAGCGACAGGCTTCGCTTCGGGCCCGGCCCGAAGAGATGCTCGTCACGGCTCCGCACTCATTCCCCCATCCCCGCCAACTCCGCGTGCGTTTGACCTTGATTGCCGTGCGTCCCCTCAACATCGCGTCATTGCCAGGTTGCCCAGCTCATCAATCATTCAGGATCTCATATGTTGCCTCAAACGTCTCGGTCTGGTTGCCGTAAACCTCGTCGCCATTGAGGACTAGATACCCGCTCACGCTCTGCTGTCTCTCGCCCCAGGGTGCCACGATATCAAAGCCATCGGCCAATCGAAGTGCCAAAACGATGGCCCTTCCTCGATAGACAGGGCCCAGATCTATGGCCGTGCCGGTCAGCTCATAAAGTTCCGGAAAGCGCACGTCCGTGATCACGTATGTGTTGAGGTTGCCGTCGTGATCACGCAGTGGTTCGCGTTCTGGCGAGAGATTGGTGGCGACCCAGTCACCCGGTTGGGCGGTGTTCGTGGTCTCCTTCCCATTCCAGTGCGTTTCGACACGTTCACGTGTAATCGCTTGGCGCGCAGCGATGAAGCCCGCCTTGCGCGCGCGCACCGGCTTTGCACGAAGCCGCGCGGCAAGCTGTTCGAAATCAGTGCGCGTTGGCTTTTTATGGGCGGTGAAGCTCTGGCTGGAGGCGGAACCCATGTGCTAGCTCCTGATGTGTTGGCGCCCCCGTTTGCATACTCGTTTTTCGCGCAAAATACTCGCGCCGAGGTGAGCCAATTCGCGGATCGCTAGCGGCTTGCCGCTGATCAATTGAAGTGGTCTCAGACGCAAACGAAACAGCCCCCGCGGAAGTCGGGACAGTTCAATCAGCCCCGTCGGTGGCGGGATGGTTCGCAGCGCTTGAGGCGCCGGTAGTATTCCGCAAAAACAGCAGCAGCGGCGAGGACAGCGGTTGGGATGGCAGCCGCGGCAATAGGGCTTGCCGCAGGATCTGCAGTTCGCCTGCCCGGCGAGCGCGGGCGGCATTACCTCTGGGATAATGAGCTGCGCGGCTTCGGCGTTCAGGTCGAGAAGAGCGGTAGCAAGACTTACTTCGTTCGCTACAGGCCAAAGGGCCAAGGGCGGGATGGCACGCGTCGTTTTATAAACTTGGCCGCCACGGTGACCTCACGCCAGATGAAGCCCGTGGGCAGGCAAAAGATATCTTCGGCCAAGTTGCGACCGGCCGAGATCCGGTCGCCGAACGCGAAGCCGACCGCAAGGCGGTTGCCGGTCATCGCGAGCGCGTGTCTTTCATGGCGCTTAGCGAGCAGTTCTTGCGCGAGCATATGGCGACCAAGCGCAAGCCCCGCACTGCTGCCGGTTATGAGGCTATTCTTCGCAAGCACCTGTGTCCGACACTTGGTGCAACGGCCGCCGCCGACGTCACGCGAGCCGAAGTCGCGAAGCTGCATAGCAAAACGTCCGAGAGTCCCCATAACGCCAATCGCGCCCTCGCCGTCATCAGCAGTATGTACTCATTCGCCGCCAAACGGAACCTCGTGCCAGAGGGCATAAATCCGGCACGTGGCATCGAGAAATATAGCGAAGACGGCCGCGAGCGATATCTGACCAGTGACGAACTGCAGCAACTTGGTTCCGCGCTCTCCGAGGCCGAAACGATCAGTGTGCCGTGGGTGATCGACGAAACGAATCCAAAGGCCAAACACACGCCGAAAGTTTGAAAGAGCCAGCGTGAGATCATTGATCCTCACGCGGTGGCCGCCATTCGCCGCCTGCTCTTCACCGGTGCCCGTCTCCGGGACATCCTGCACCTTGAGTGGCCGCATGTCGACATCGAGCCCGGGTTATTGTTCTTGCCGGATTCTAAGACCGGCAAGAAGACGATCGTGCTCAATGGACCAGCGGCGGCGGTGCTTGAGATGCTTCGGGGGCACTCGACCGCAAGCGCCGCACGAGCAAACTGGGTTTGTTATCAAAGGGTTGGTCGACGACAAGCCGCGCGCAGACTTGAAAAAGCCTTGGGCTGCCATTCAACGCCGGGTCAAACTCCTCGACGTGCGTCTGCATGATCTCCGGCACACATTCGCATCAATCGGAGCTGGTTCCAGTCTTGGGCTTCCGATCGTCGGTCGCCTGCTTGGCCATTCCCAGCCGCAAACGACCAACCGCTACGCGCACCTCGATGCCGATCCTCTGCGGCGCGCGGCCAACATTATCGGGGATCAACTTGACGCAGCGCTTCGCGGTAGCGCAAAGAAGGCACTGGATGCTCAGCAATGAAGGCGTTGCTCGTTGGCGGCTAACCTAGGTCGATGCATGCTGATGCCACCAATGGCCGTGCCCGACGCCGATATAGGGGGTACCCGTGGAGCCGCCGGTTTGGCCGCCCAAGCCCCCTCGCAGGCCCATTTGGCGGCCTATCAGTGCGCTAGGCGGCAATTGCACTGAAGCCACCAAATTGAACATCGATTATTTGGTTGCGGGCGCATCGTAACCCATGACCACGCCCCTGCGCGATGACGTCATGATGCAGCTCGCGGCCCGGGCGGGCCTCAGGGCCTGCGAGATCGCCCGCCTGACCTGTCAATCGGCGCGCAATTTTGTTTCGGCTAATTTGATAGGGTGGACGACGCCCGCTCCCGGCATCGAATGTGCCAAAGGGTGATCGTTGAGCAACGAATCACCTGAAGGGGTCGTCCACATGCCGGTTAGCACCATCGGCATTGATCTCGCCAAGACTGTCTTCCAGGTCCACGGCGTCGACAAGGACGGGAAGGTCATCATTTCCCGGCAGCTGCGCCGCATGCTGCAAACAGGTCATCGAGTTTTTCAGCAATGTCCCGCCCTGCCTCATCGGTATGGAGGCCTGTGCGACAGCGCACTATTGGGCGCGTGAGCTGGCCAAGCTCGGTCATACCGTGAAGCTGATGCCACCAAGCTATGTCAAAGCGTATGTCCGGCGACAGAAGAACGATGCGGCCGATGCGGCAGCGATCTGCGAGGCGGTCTCGCGGCCAAGCATGCGGTTCGTTCCGGTGAAGACCGTCGAGCACCAGGCCGCCCTGATGCTGCACCGATCGCGGGACTTGCTCATCCGTCAACGGACGCAACTAATCAATGCATTGCGCGCTCATCTTGCCGAGCTTGGTCTCGTCGCGCCAACCGGTGTCGTGCTGGAAGCGCGCGTCTTCGACACGATGGCTTGAAGTCGCTGCTTGGAACGCTCAGTGAGATCGAACTGGCGCTGCCGCGCTCGCGGCCAGCCACGATCCGCACAGACGAGGAAACAATCGATCTAGTCCGCCGGCTGGCGGTCCACTACCCCGACACCGTGATCGCCGGCATCCTCAATCGCCACGGCCGGACGACGGCCCGTGGTCATCGCTTCGATGGCAATCGCGTGTGCAACTTGCGCCAACACTGGGACATTCCATGCTTCGTGCCGGGACCACCTCTGGGGCCTGCGTCCAACGAAGGCGAGTTGCTATCGATCAAGAAGGCCGCAGCCGTGCTCGGCACCGCCGCTTCGACGCTCCATCGATGGCTCAACGCTGGCGTC
>JANLPY010000057.1:0-2925 GCA_031367505.1 Hyphomicrobiaceae bacterium
GACGCCGGGGGCGTTTACGGTGAAGGGCTCGGGGCATGCGTTCTTGGGGGGGAGCAGTGGGGCGGCTGAGTTGGCGGCGCTGCCCACCGGTCAGGTCACGCTGGAGCCGGCCAAACAGTCGCTCTTTGTGAAGTACGACGAACAAGTGGTGTTCAAGGATGCACAGGCAGCAGCGGTTGAAGGACGGCTGCGGTTTGCGGTGACGAACAAGGCCACGCCGGATCAATCGTTGCAGGGCAATAGCCCGGCCAAGGGCCAAACTGATCGGCTGGATACGCCTGCGGCACAGCCGCTGGAGCAGGCGCTGAACTACGCCAGAATCAAGTTCGACCATTGAGCAGCACGATGACGTTCAACCCCAAACACTACGACATCGAGGTGCTCGGTACCTGCATGACCAACTCGACTGCGGGCTCGCAACACACCCAAACGGTCGATGCCAAATACCTGTGGTCTTACGCTCAAGAAGAAGCTCTGGTGGCCATTGCCGATAAGGCCGGCGATGGTTGCTACCGCATGGTCACCGATCCCGAGCGCCGCGCCAAGCGCATCGCTGCGCGATATGCCGACCTCTACTTCCAAAGCGCCGAGAAGAGCAAAGGTCAACTGCAGTTGTACTGGGTCGGCCTGGCCGCCTTCGTGGTCAAAGACATCGTCGAAGCGTTTCGGTATGCGCGTGACGGCGTGTTGAACGCAGGTCTGAGCAACGCGGCACGCACGTCGGCCGCCTCGCAGGTCACCTCCTCCATGTTCACCGGCGCGTCGCCTTACGAACACGCGGTGCGCGTCTACGCCGCGCTGGCCAAAGGCAACCTCTGGCTGTTCATGGACATCTATCCCTGGATGTGGTTTTTCCTGGAATACGGCATCAATCAAGATGGCACCTTGAACGCGGCCCGGCTGACCAGCCACGTCGGCCAGCGCGACAGCTCAACACTTCAAACCCAGTCGCGCACTGCGGTGCAGGAATTGCCGTTCGGCGCGAATTGGCTGGGGCGCCTCAAGACGCGCATGGCTGGCGACACGGTCTACGCCGAGGCCAGCAAGTTCTTCACGACACGGCCGGTGTGGGTGGGTGAAGACGGTGGCTACGGCCAACACTTGGCCAATGCAGCGCAAGCGCATCGCTACGTGAAGCAACACGTTCAGGACTATGACCGAGGCTATCGGGTGCCGCCCAGCAAATACTGGAACAAGTTCAGCGAAGCCTACTACGTGATGGAGGAAGAGCGCCGCGAGTTGACGCGTGTCAGTGCCGATGCGGCGGGGCTTGGAAGGTTGCGCAAGGTGGCGAAGTTTGCAGTGACGGACGAGATGACTTCGACTTACACAACGCTCATCGCAGAGTTCAAAGCCGGCGACTCCGACGCGAAGTTCGTCAAGCAGAAAAACGAACTGAATATCATCGCAAAACACGAACAGATCAACATCTTGCAACCGTTGATCTACGAAGACGCCAAGCTGATCGAGACGATGGATGCTAACCACAAGATCAGTCGGTACCTGGGCGAGTTCTTCACGCCGAAATACAGGGTGGTGTACAGCGCTCAGCCCAAGACCGATGACCCGAAATTGCAGACGGTGTTCGACGAGCCGACCGGGGTGGTGGACTACTTGAAAGGGCCGAGCAAGAGCTTGCCGAATCCGACGGACCGGATGGAGTACGTGGCGAAAATGGCCAAGCGCTTCAACGAATTGATGGCAGACGATCGTTCGTATATGGAGGCTGAGCTGCAGAAAATCCGGGGTTGGTTGGGTGCTTGATCGAAGAGGTTTCATTCTCAGCGCATCCGGTGCGGCTATAGGCGGTTTGAGCTACTTGGCTGGGTGTGGCAAAGAGCGGGAAGCAAGAATGCAAGAAATCAGGTTTGAACTCGGCAAGAACATCGTGGACACGGCAAGGTTGTCAGGTGTGCCGCAATTCGAATCCGACGACGTCAATGGCTCCATCAGCTACAGCGTCGCTGGGTTCTCCACAGAAATACCGGCGCGATTCACAAAGGCAGACTACGAGATTGTTTGGCAGCCGCTGTTTGCGTTCACGATGTACACCAACCGCAGACGCGACCCAAGCTTGGCGGTGTACAAAGTCTCTCTACAGCTCAAGAACCACCTAACCTCCCACCAAGCCGCTCAGACATTCGTCGAGCAAACCATCGCGCAGTTCGCCAAGGGCAAGTGGCAGCGGTATCACGATCCGATGTGGGATGTTCTGCTGACGGGTCGTTCAAGCTTGCTAGATGAATTCGGCAGCCTTGCCGATACGTTGATGACGATCGATCCAGCCTACAAAATTTCATCGGATGACTGGCAGAAGGTGGTCAAGACGGGAGCTGTCTGGCGTTGGGTGGGTGACGGCGTGCTGGCATCATTGACAGTGAACAACTTGGCGGATTCAGGTGGCAAACTGGACTACAGCCTCGACCTTGAATTTGAGCTGCTCGACTTCAAGCTTCGCCGCGACACCGAAAACGGTGACCAAAAACGCAAGGAGGGCGACGCCAAAGGCTGGAACAGCACGGCCAAGTACGAGGCCGGCAAGAAGGAGCGAGCTGCGCTCAACAAGCGTCTGATCGCCAACGCGATCAAGCGTGGCGACCAAGTGGTACCACGATAGCAATCGCATCTTGCGTACGCCGTGCGCAAGCCCGCCAAGAGATGGCCAGCGCCCCGTTCCGGGTCGAGTCCCCAACAGCCACGAGGGGTGTCATGACGAACGCGCGCAAGGCTTTGCGCGCTGGCATCCTCGAAGGCAGCGAGAAGCTCAACTACCTGACCGGCCGGCTGGGCGACGAGATCGCGCAACTGCGCGGCAAGCGCCCGTCGTTCGCCCCGCACTGGGCGGCGCCCGATCGCGTTGCGCATGCGCTCAAGCGCGACGTACCGCTGTGGGTCATCGGTTCCGTGTTTGCGCTGTGCGGGCTG
>JANLPY010000096.1:0-8446 GCA_031367505.1 Hyphomicrobiaceae bacterium
CGGCAAAATTGCTGACCGCATATGCCACGGGCGGGTGCAGCGGCATGCCTGCCGGGTCGAGCTCGGCTGCTGCGCCGGCTCGCAACCAGTCGTTTAAGCGCTGCATGAACCCGAACATACCCTCCTGGGGCTGCCATTCGACGTCCGGCGCCTGATAAAGGCAGATGAAGTCGCCCCATTGAATGTGCGGAAAATCGCCGTAGCGCTTGTGCGTGAAGTGTGCCGTCGGCCGCGATAAAGGGAATGCTGATGGGATGACAATCCGCAGGGCTTCGCGGTAGCGCAGCGGCACGCCGCCTTCTTTGCGAGCGAAGCCGCGACAGTTGACCGAAACGGTGACTTCGATGGTTTTCCCGGCTTCAGTCTGCTCCGCTATCTCGACAATCTCGAACGTGTCGCCTGACGCACGCGACATTTCTTCCAGCTGTTCGAGAGCCCATTGCTGACCTTCAGACTTCATGCGCGCCAAAGCCGACCTTCGTACTCGGGGGGGCGGATGTGCCGCGTGCTTTGGCAATCGCCGCCGCCAAGGTCTTTCCGGCGCTCTCGGAAAGTTCGTATTCGTTGCCGGCCAGCACCATACCGTCGGCCGTCGCAGTGAAGATGATCGGCCGCACCTGCTCTGGCGTGCTCACCTCGCCCGTGCAGAGGAAAGCAGTATTGACGATTTCCTCGTAGCGGTTCCTGGCTTTGCGGTGCGGAGGATTGTCTCCCGGGTAGTTCAACCCCGGAAACTCGGTAGAGCTTGCGACGATATATCCCGGATCGAGCTGGCAAGCAGCCAATTCGGCCAATACGTCATTCTTCCGAAATTCTTCACCGTCACCGTTCCGCTCGTACATAGTTTTTTTGGAGCAGTGATGCGGCGCCAGCAGCACATTCCATTGCAGCATGGCGTCGTTCTTGTGCCGATGCGTCTCCTCGAAGATCTGCATCAGTGTCGGATAGGAAATGTCGCCGAGGAAGAGTCCGCGGATGGGATTTTTGGGCCCGATCGTGACTTGTATGGCGAGGCTGGTTTCGTTGCGTTCGTCGGCAAGCCCGCTCTTGAAGGGGGCATGGATAAACGCGTGAAAGCGGTCGCCGGCATTTTCGCCGTCGAGCATGACGATGGGGTTGCCGGGCCGGGTATAAAAATCGTTTTGCGGGAACCCCTCGTATCTTTGCCCGGGTTCGAACAATTCATTCGCGTACCCGATGATTCGGACCCGGTCACCGGAGCCGGGATCACCACCGGCTTCGATGCAGCGGTTCGCCCGTCGGTGCACCTCTTTGCGAAATACCAGCGCGTCGTCGCAAAGTTTTTTCTCGTCCTCGTACTCACGGAAGATGCGCGGCGTGTGCCATACCTCGCCGATGGTCACGCGCTTCAAAAGGTCTGTGAAACCACGACAATGGTCGAGATCCGGATGCGTCAACACGAAGCACGATAGGTAAGGCTTTCCGTTGCGTTTTGGCAGCCTGGCGACGAGTTCGTCGACGATAGGGATGTGCTCGTTGCCATCTTCGCCCGCCATCGTCTTGTCGTTGATATCGACCTGAACGAGCTCGGTGCCACTGACGACAATCGTGATCGTATCGCCGCAACCGACCGGCCAAAATATGAATGATGGCCCGGAAACGTCTGCTAACATGTGTCCCCCTTGAGAAGTCCCGCCCGAAATTAGTAATTACGGTGACATAGTACGCGGCGATACGGGTTCAAGGGGGAGTGGGCTTGAACGCTAAACGGCGCTGCTTCCACTCCGATGACTGGGGATTTTGTTCGCTGTGGACTTGACCCGCGCAAAAGCACGCCGACGATTCGGTTGCGCATTGGAACCTTAAAGGATCCGAATCGGAAAAGTGCGGTGATGCATAAGCGCGAAGCTGGTCGGGATCGTGGCTACACAGGTCAATTTGAGCCTGATGTCCGCTTCCTCCCTTGCTCCTGACGATACTCGCGGTCCACACGAGCTGCTCCACACTTCTTGAGCTTCGTGGTAACCACGTGAGAAGTCGGTTTGCATGGGATCAAAAATGAAAATCAGTCGCATACAAACGCCTCAAGAATTCTGGGACGGCGTTGTTGTGCCGGACTACAACGATTTTAAGTCGAGTATTGATGATTTGCGCTTAGCGTTCCATTGCGCCATCTCGCTCTTTCATATGTCGGATTGGATTTACGAGACACACAAAGTAGTAATCAACGGGACTTTACGTTTCAATGATCGAAAGACAGGGAAAAGCAAGCCCGTTAATCGCGCAACAGAGTACGCCAACTATATCAGCGATTCCCATCCTGATTTCGAATTAATCCGTCAAATTGCGAACACAGCGAAGCATTTGAAGCTTACAAGCACAAGTCCTCATCCCAACGCACCATCCCATGCAGCTAATACAGCTGTAGGTAGGACCGGTTGGGGGCAAGGAAGTTGGGGCCAGGGACCATGGGGCGGCACACCAAGAGTGATGCTCGCTAATCATCCAGGTCAGACAGACCTAGAATTCACAGCAATTGCCCAGTCAGTTTTCGAAATGTGGCTGACCCTCAGAAATAGAGACGGGTGGTAGCAAGAACGAAACTACGTCGAGCGTCATCGAAGTTATCGGTTCGCTGCGTCCGCCGGGGCCTTGTAACCCGGCGAGGAGCGCGCGGGCATGATCCGCCAGTTGCCGGGCATGCGGAGTCGGCGCGCTGGGTGTCCCTGATGGCGTGCGGTCGGATGGTATCGGTTGCTGTCGGTGCAGGATATTCAGGCCGCAGTCATGCGAAGGAAATATGCAGCGTCGTCATAGTGGGACTCGAACTCGCCTTTGAAAGCGTTGCCGATACGCGCCCTCAAGGATGGCGAACAAAATAATGAACGGCCGATTTCCGGCCATGACGCGGATCAATGCGCGCCGCGGATCAGACCGCACGGAAAGAAGAGTTGATCACAACGCTTGAAGTCCGAGCGCGCTTATCGCATCGGCCAGAACAACTGCCTTGGGTCTGCTTGCGTCAATGCGCTGCCAGGTTATCGGTCCAGTTTCGATATTCTTCTGAAGATCGACGACATCAGGCGTTGCATCGGAAGCATCGCCGCTTCGTGATGCGACCCGCGACTTGAGGACACTTCGGTCGCCTTCAAGCCAGATCGCCTCAAGCGAAATACCGAATTCTTCCGCCAACGACTTTATCGCACAACGCTCATCTTCCCGCGCGTAGACCCCGTCTAGAATGACGCTATGGCCAGCGCTCAGTGCTAGCCGGGCATGTGAAATCAGGTTCTGATAAATAACATGCGATGCCTGTTCCGTGTAGGAGCTGACAGGCAATTGGTCCAGCTCACCGACGCCTGCCAGGTGTTTACGCTCGAGGTCGGTGCGCAAATGCAGAGCTCCCGGAACGGCGCCAATCAGAGGTGCAAGGCACGCGGACAGAACGGTCTTTCCTGTGCCCGACAATCCGCCAACAGCAATAAGCCTTGGCGCGGGCGGGGCAAGGAAGCGGCCGGCAAGTTCCATTGTAGCAGCCACGTGTTCGATCAAACTCGGCTCGGGCTTGGCGACCAGTCTTGCACGATCAATCGCAACCATCGCCCGCACACCAGCTCTCACACCGAGGTATAGAGGCAAAGCTGCAAGACCTCGCAGATCAATCGCTTCACTGGTGCGCCACAGGTAGCGATTGAGCACAAGATTAGCGGTAGCACGCGCGTGACTACGCTCTAGATCCATGAGCAAGAAAGCCAGGTCATAGAGCGTGTCGATTGTTGCCAAGGTCTCATCAAACTCGATCGCATCGAAAGGAACCGGGGCACCTTGCCACAACACGATGTTGTTCAGATGGAGGTCACCGTGACAGCGCCGGACGCACCCCGCCTCGGCGCGCTCACGGCGTATGCCAGTACTTCGTGAGAGCTGAACCTGCATCGCCGGTAGAAAGCGATCGGCCGCTTCAGCGATTCGACGATCGGTTTGATGCGACAATGCAGCAAAGATGGACTGGGCAACAGCATCGACCGAGTCCACGGTGCCAAACTTAGAGGGCGCCGAACCGTGATAAGCGACGATCGCATCGGCCAATGCGATGGCCATTGTATTGGGGATGCCGGGTCCTTGGAGCATGCTCGACAGCAACTGGTCCTGAGCGAACCGGTGCATGTGGACGACCCATTCCACTGGCGTCCCTTGTCCTCCAATAGCCAGCCGCCCGTTGGCTTCGCGCGTGACCGCAACGACCCCACGGTAGAGCCCAGGCGCATGGCTACTATTGATCTCGAACTCGCGCTTGGAGAATTGGTGGCGGGCGGACAGCGTGGAGAAATCGAGATAGGGCAGGCGCACGGCGCGCTTCATCTTGAGGACGCTGTCGCCAGCGAGGAACACCAGAGCACCGTGCGTTTCGATCACCTCGATGAGCGGTGGATGCCCCAACCACGACGAGGGGTCGCGCAGAAAAGCGATAACCTCCGACTGAACGTCGTCGTCAGATCTGCTATTTACACCGGATTTTAGAGGTATCTCCATTGTCCGTATGATCCAGGGTCAAACTTGGGTATTCACAGGATTGCGCAAGGGGATATGTCACCTCCACATGACGCAAACAGTAGCCTTTCATATTGCTAGGATAATTGGCGGACGTGACTACTGATCGGGATCAACCGGCGCGCTACCGGTTGTTGCGCTGAAGTTTCGCAGGTGATTTGAGTAGCTTATTGATGCTGATCAAGTGCTGCGCGACGTCAGTCGCTAAATCGTAACTCGAATTCCGCTTTCCAGTTTGATCCATACTGCGACCCGTTCGGAGGCCTGCCCTGACAATCCGCAATCTCGATGCGCTCCTCGATCCGGGTCCCGTCGTGCTGATTGGAGCCAGCCCCCGGCCGGGTTCAATCGGCCGCGTGGTTGCGCGGAACCTGCTGGCGGGCGACCTCAAGCACGGTCTCTATTTCGTGAATCCGCGGCACTCCGAAATCGAGGGGCATAAATGTTACGCAAAGATCAGCGATCTGCCCGAGGTGCCAACGCTCGGCATCATTGCGACACCGCCAGCAACGATCCCGGGCATCGTTAGCGAATTGGCGGCAAAGGGCACGCGGGCCGGCGTCGTCATCACCGCCGGCCTTAGCGCCGATATCAAGCAGCAGATGCTCGATGCGTCGCGGCCAAGTTTGTTCCGAATTCTTGGGCCCAATGGCATCGGGTTGATGTTGCCGCATCTGGGGCTCAATGCGACCTTTGCCCACCGTGGAGCGTCTGCCGGCCGCTTGGCCTTAGTGTCCCAGTCGGGTGCTCTCGTGACCGGCATGCTTGATTGGGCGGCCGCACGCGGCATCGGCTTCTCACACGTGATCTCGGTCGGCGACATGGCCGATGTTGATTTCGGCGATCTGCTCGATTATCTCGCGGGGGACATCAAGAGCCGAGCAATCCTATTGTATGTCGAAGCGATCACCAACGCGCCGAAGTTCATGTCGGCGGCTCGACGTGCGGCGAGCGTCAAACCGGTTATCGTCATCAAGTCCGGGCGTCACGCGGCGGCTGCCAAGGCGGCAGCATCGCACACCGGAAGGCTCGCCGGTGCAGACGACGTCTACGATGCCGCTTTCCGCCGCGCTGGATTATTGCGCGTGTTCGACCTCGACGAGTTATTTGACGCCGCGGAAACACTGGCGTTCGTGCCCCGTCTTTCGGGCGAACGGCTTACGATCGTGACCAACGGCGGTGGAGCCGGTGTGCTGGCCGCCGACCGCCTTGCAGATTTCGGCGGGCAGTTGGCCGAACTCACGTCATCGACGCGCGCGGCCTTGTCGGCAGCGTTGCCGTCGACCTGGTCGGGCGCCAACCCGGTCGACATCATCGGCGATGCGGATCCGGCACGATACGCCCGCATACTCGACATCCTATTTGGCGATCCCACCACCGAAGCCGTTCTGGTCATTCACTGCCCGACCGCACTGACGCCGCCGCAGCTGGTGGCTGAGCAATTGCTCTCGAGCATCAAGAGCCACGGCCAGACATCGGTGCCTGTTCTGACCAATTGGCTCGGAGATGAGGCTGCCGAAAGCTCGCGCAAACTTTTTTCCGCCAATGGACTACCAACTTACGAGACGCCTGGTGCCGCGGCGCGTGGCTTCATGCATCTCGTTCGCCATACCCGCATGCAGGGCGCCTTGATGCGTACGCCACCGCGGATGATCGAGGACCAGACGTTCGCATCCGGCCCCGCTCGGCTCATTATCAAGCAGGCACTGGCAGACGACCGCGCAATGCTAACCGAGGCCGAGGCTAAGGAAATCCTCAAGCTCTACAGCATCCCTATCGTGCCAACCGAGATCGCCACGACGCCGGTTGAAGCAGGCATTATTGCCGAGCGCTTGATTGGCAGCGGGCATGGCAGTGTCGCGCTGAAGATTTTATCGAAGGATATTTCCCACAAATCAGACGTCGACGGTGTCCGTCTCGACCTTGGTTGTGCCTCGGCGGTGCGGTTGAGTGCGGAAGAAATGCTAACCCGGATTACCAAGCTTAACCCCTCGGCGCGCATCGATGGCTTTACTGTTTCACCGATGATCAAACGCCCGCGTGCGCAGGAGTTGATCATCGGCATGAGTGTTGATCCGACGTTCGGGCCGATGATCATGTTCGGCGCCGGCGGCATAAGTGTCGAGGTCGTGCGTGATACCGCGCTAGCGCTGCCGCCGCTAGACATGCAGATGGCCCGCGATTTGATTTCGCAAACCCGGGTATCACGGCTACTCGCTGGCTTTCGCAACCGGCCGGCCGCTGATTTGGATGCGATCGCTGCGGCACTGGTGGCGGTCAGCGCAATGATTGCCGAGCTGCCGGAAATTCGCGAAATTGATATCAATCCGCTGTTGGCCGACGAAACCGGGATCATTGCCCTCGACGCCCGGATGCGCATCGCCGACCCCAGCATCGAGCCGTGCACGCCAATGTCGATCCAACCGTACCCAGCTCATTGGGAGAAGCGGCTTCTGCTCGATAATATCGGTGGCTTGGTTCTGCGGCCGATACGGCCAGAGGATGAGCTTCTGTACGCCGATTTGCTCAACTCGGTTTCACCAGTTGATCACCGCCTACGATTCTTTGCTCCCAAAACAAAACTGTCGCACAAGTTCGTCGCGCGCCTCACACAGATCGACTATGCGCGTGAGATGGCCTTCGTTGCGATCGAAATCGATACCGGACGCCTGCTTGGCATTGCAAGATTTATAGCTGATCCCGACTTTGTTCGCGGCGAGTACGCGATCCTGGTGCGGTCGGATCTAAAGGGCCATGGTCTCGGCTGGCAATTGATGCGGCACTTGATGGACTACGCACGCGCCAAGGGGTTGCAGGAGCTGCTTGGCTCCGTGATCGCCGAAAACTCGACCATGCTGGGTATGTGCAAGGAACTAGGATTCACCTGCCGAACAGACTCCGATGATGCATCGGTCCAACTGGTAACCCTTACGCTCTAACCTACAACGGCTGCCCAGCATACGCGTAGATATCTTCTTCTTGCACGATGTGAAGCCGAACAAGTAATTCAATCGACTCGATGGCACGCTCGGCATCGCGGACGAGATAGCGGTCGACATCGGCGTTCTGCAATCCGGTTGCCAAGCGCGTCAGCAGTCGCCCGCGATGAACGATCTCTCGATAGGCGCGGCTCTCTTGGATCGCAACATTGTCTGGCATCAAGTGCTGCATCACCGATCAATCCTCGTCGACGACCGATCGAACAAAAAATGTGCGCAGCGTGCCGTCGTGCTCGCGAATTGATACGTACTCGCCGGGCAGGAACACGTGGGCATCGAAGCGATAACCGGCTTCGTCGTCGTCGACCGGACCATGGATGTCGTAGTGGAACGCCCAAGAGCCGCCCGGTTTGCGGACGACGTGTCCGATCTGGTCTGCCTCGTGGGCCCAGAACCGGCGGACCCGGCACCGATCGCGCAGCGCCTTCCACTCACTCGCGATGATGTGTCCCTTGGCATCGATCGGCCCGATGAATTCGTAGCCGCGTTCGTGACTACCACTTGGAAAGTCGTGGTCGCGGGCTAGCTCAATGCGCACGCGTTTGAGGTTGGTCGTGATTGTCATGGCGGGTTCTTCCCTAGTGCGACAAGAGAACGGGGTTGAGATGCAGGAGAATTGTGCGATAGGCCATGATGCACTCCGGGTTCGATGCTGGCGATCCATCCCCGCATGATGGCCACACTTGAAGCGGCCGACATTGACTTGCAACAAATGCCAGCCGCGCTCACCGCGTCGCCCCGATCAGAAAGAGAGACATGCAAGTTAACGCCCCGGCCGCCGGTATCCACAGCGGCACGACAAACACGCCAGCGTGAGCCGGTTCATTGCGCCATTTGATCGCTAAGAGAGATAAGTTTACGAAACTAAAGATCACGAGGGTGATCAGCGACGTGAACGCCGCCAACCGCTCGATTGGGAACATCGTGGCGACCAC
>JANLPY010000377.1:0-4871 GCA_031367505.1 Hyphomicrobiaceae bacterium
CCTGCTCAGCAGGGCGCTTGACGGGCAATTTTGATTTGGAGAGATTGGGTCTCATCTTCGTTCCTTCGTCACTTCGACGAGACCCAATCTCTCCTTAAATCACAACCTCAAATCTGTGCCATAGGTGCTGACGGGGGACACTCAGGGAAGATCGATCGGTCTCTCTTTACGCGCCATGGCAACGAGTACCTGACGGCAGCGGCTCTTGCTGATCTTCGGTCAGGTCTTGAGCCACTCGGCGACCCCAAAGCGATCACACAGACGCAATACGGCAAACGTGGAGGCTTCACCATCGAGCGCTTCATCCTCGACTTCGGACTGCGCAAACTTGTGCTGACCGTACGGGCTGAGCCGGGGCCGCAAGGACTGGTGGAAGAAGCGATGCTATCGCCGATGAGCTGACCAGCTGCGGCCAGCGCCACCTGGCGCCGGTCCATAGAACCCGAACAGCGTCCTTTTCTGATAAGCAATGGGACACGTCGGACTGTGATCTTACACCGCTCAGACGAACTGGCTCCCAGCAGCTGCCCTTCGGGAACCAGCCTCCGCTCCCTTCCGATACTTGAAGTGGGATGCTGCCCTCGACGCAATGCTGCGGAACGTGTCCACTAAAATGGTATAGCGAGCTGAAATGTTCGCTTAGCTACTTGTGCGCCGATGCCGGCTCACCGAGCGAAGAATTCGTCCAACGGTCCATCCAGGCTTTCACCACTGAATACCACTGCACAGAGTTTTGCGGTTTGAGGACCCAATGGTTCTCATCTGGAAAAACCAGCATCTCGGTTGGCACCCCAGCGCGGCGTAGCGCGTTATGCGTGGATATCCCTTGGTCCAGTGGCACCCGGAAGTCTTTTGCGCCGTGGATTACCAGCGTTGGAACTTTCCATGTCGCGGCCGCGTCGGACGGATCGAAACGATCGATAGCGTCATCGGTCGTTCGAGATAGGCCACGGAACTGGGCTTCTGAGAAACCCTGGATGTCGGTGGACCACGCCATCACACGGGTGTCGAACACGCCGGCGTGATCCACGAGACATTTCCAAGGTTCCGACCAGTGGCCGCCAATCCAGTTGACCATATAGCCGCCGTACGAGCCGCCCAGTGCACAGGCACGGCTGCTATCTAGCCAGTCATAACGTTGCAGAGCGCTGGCCCAACCTTTCTTCAGGTCTTCAAGCGGGCGGTCGCCCCAGTGGCCAACGATCGCACGACCAAAGTCTTCTCCGTATCCACTTGAGCCGTGGAAATCGATCATGACCACTGCGTAGCCCATGCTCGCCCAGACTTGGGGGTTCCAGCGATAGCTCCAAGCGTTCCCGAAGCTGCCGTGCGGTCCGCCGTGGATCAGAAAGGCGACCGGGTACTTGTTGCCTGGGACGAAGTGCTGAGGTTTGACGACATAGCCATGCACCACTTCATCATTCCACCCCGGGAAGCTGAACTGCTCCGCAGGAGCAAGGGGCGCTTCGTCGAACACGGTGCGTCCAATTGTGGTGAGCGCGCGAGTGTTTGTCCCGGCTGCGCGAACGTAGAGTTGACCAGGCGACGTTAGACTGGCTGCGACCCACGCCGTGGTGCCGCTTCTAACGTCAAAGTCGGTCACCGAACCCTCGCCGACAATTGTCTCGACCGCGTTCTTCGCGAGATCGAAGGCAACGAGCGGCCCTTGCCCGGTTTGATCAGCCGCAGCGTAGATAGTCTTGCCATCTGGCGACCAGATAATGCGCCGCAGCGAGCGATCCCCACTTGCGTCGATTGTACGCGATTTCCCGTTTCGAAGATCGCGTATGTCGAGGCCGGTGCGGCTGTATGTGTCCACCGTCGTGCGAGTGAGGTACGCCAACATTCGACCATCGGGAGACAAGGTCGGCTGGGCGATCCAACGTGTGTCGGCGGGCTCTAAGCGCTTCGCCGGCGCGGAACCGTCACTGGGGACCGACCAAAGCGCTGAGGGCGAATCGTCGCGGATCAGCAACTTGGGATCGCGCGCAGAAAAGTAGACGGTCTTGCCATCACGCGAGACGGAGATCGCACTGTCATCCCCCTCAACCTTGTCGATGACATCAGCGCTCCAATGGGGAAGCAAAGGAACGGCCTCACTCGGCGCGCCGACGCGCCGCAGGTCCACTGCGAACAGGCTAACGTACATCCCGTCCTCGTAGGCGTCCCAAGCGCGTGAGCGCACGCCGTCGGCAATGAATTGCCCGCTAGCTTTCTCCTTTGTGTGCGCCTCGTCGTATGTCTTCGTGCAAGCCAAGGTCGCGCAATCCGGCCGCACATCCATCATCGTGACCATGCTGGTCCCATCGGGTGCCAGCCGAAAGCCGGCGACATCGATTGGGAAAGCCGTCACCTGCGCCAACTGGCCGTTAACCTCGCGACGCCATACTTGCTGACTGCCAGATTTTCCGGACAGGAAATACAGTCGCCCGTCCGCATCCCACCGCGGACTGGTCGATGCCTTCTCACCAGGTGCGACTATCAGCGGTTCGCCGGTGCCGTTCGCGCGTACCAAGCGCAGCGCATTGGCGCCCTTGTTAGCGTCCCAGTCAGTGCTTCGCCAGTTTACCGCAATCCACTGACCGTCTGGCGACACTCGGGGGTCAGAGACCCGATCAAGCATGGCCAAATCTTTCGCCTCGAACGGCCGAGCACAAGCATCACCAGCGCTGGCGATCAACAAAGCGGAAGCCGCCGCCGCCGCAACCCAATTTGACATCGACTTTACCCCCGAGAATTGCCCGCGAGGGTAATGCAAGGAGCTGCGATAACAAGTCGTTGTCTGCATTGCCTGAGGATACCGCTCGGCTTGGGAACAATGGCCGCTCTGACCGATCCAGGCGTCGAAACCGGCAAGTCCGCTTACGGCCCTTCAACGCGGAGGTTCCCATCCTTTATTCGTCTGGCAATGCGCATATAAGATGCGCAGGAACCGCCAAGATCCCGCGCATCTTCACCGAGTTTGCCGACCTACTCTAGTAGCCGCGATAACCCTGAGCATCATTGTTGCGCTTGATTTTAAGATCGCGGATGTTGCCGCGGTAATCGACCTCACAGGAGAAGCGCAGATCGCCCCTTTGTTGGTCGTAGCCATAATCCCTATTACCAGCATTGGTGCCACTGCTGGCGACGCCTTTAACTTTGAAGATGCTACCGCCGTGGCGATCTGCATGGGTAATTCCGAGGACACGCCCGCCGCCTGTATTTTCTCTATATCGGTCACGGCTGCCGTTATAGCCGCCGTTGGAGTAGCCACCGTTGGGGTAGCCACCGTTGCCGCTGTAACCGCCGTAGGCACTGTCATAACTTCCATTTAGACGTTGTTCGACCGCTCTGGCGCACTGCTGCACAGCGTATTGCGTGTTGTTGTCATAACCATTGTTGCCATAACCACCATACCTGCCGCCCCCGAGCACTTGGCCGATAATCTGGCCGAGGACGTTTCCGCCTGAGTTATATTGGGCTACCGCAGGTGTCGCGCTGGCCAGCACAGCTACCGCGGTAGCACCCGCCAGAATTTTCGAGACCACTTTCATCGTCGTTCTCCTTGTCCCACCTGCCGTCTACAGAACAATACGACCCGTTTCTCGTTCCTAGAACCATGCCATTGCATCACGTCTGAATGGCCTGTTTGCTGTCGTTCACGCGTTGCAACACCTCACTAGCCAGTGTCCGCCTCCCGCCGCTCGCCGCCACCAGCGAGAATTTGTGATGGGGGAACACTTCCGCAAAATCTGCAGGCGATAATCAGCAGCGCCGAGTACCTGCGCGACCGCCGCCGTGCGCTATCTACCCAGTCGGAGGCACCCACACCGCTGACTGGTCGGCTAGCGTGCCTGACTGGGTGGCTATCGACGAGGCATACTGTCGGAGGATCGCGGCCCCCTCAGATCAGCGCGCGCAGTTGGTCAAAAGCCACCGCGAAGTCGCATCGCGACGCCGGCTCGATGCTACCGCGCGACTCGACAAGCAGAAACCTTAGGCATAGCCTTCCCCCGGGATCGCGAATGGCGCCGCCAAAATCTTTGGGTGCCGGTCACGAAGGGGAAGATTTATGAAGCACATGATCGCCGTCGTCGCAGTGTTGGCACTCGCCGCCTGCTCGAAACCTGCCGAAGCTCCTGATGCTGCGACCGAAACGACTGCCGAAGCCACGGCAGCTCCCGCAGCTGAAACTCTCGCGGCGGATGGCAAGGCGTCGTACGGAACATTCAAGGTGACGCACAAGGACGGCAAGGTCCATACCGCCGTCGTGAAGCCCGACGGCACCTATTCGGTCGCGGATGCCGGCGAAAAGGTCGTCGAAACCGGAAAGTGGGAGCAGAAGTCGCAAGAGCAATACTGTGAAACGGCGGACAAAGCTGGCGCCAAGCAGAAATGCTACACCGAAAAAGTCGACGACAAGGGGGTTTATACCTCAAAGGATCCCGAAACCGGCGACGTCGCGACGGTCACCCGCGTCGAGGGCTGAGAATCAATAAACCAGTCGAGCTTGGGCGGTGCGATGCGCTGCCCAAGCCCTCTTTACGCTAGTTCAAGCAATTGCTTAGCGAAGGACGCCGGCAGCGTATTAGACCCATTACGTGTCGTCGGCCTCCTCCTCCTCATGTCTTGGTTGAGACCGACAGCGGAGCAGCGACTCACGTACTTTAGTCTCACGAGCTGAATGGCGTGACGAAGTACAAACGTCCGGTTCGCCCTCATCGCTCCTTTAAGCGGACCGTCTGTTTACGTGAAGGGTTTCGGGCGCCGTCAGGCGTACTAAACCCTGGGATGTACGACCCGCGGAGCCGCAAGCGATGCCTATGGGGTTTTGGGATTCCGGTGCAGCTTGGCGGGCAGATGACCGCCTGCCTGGCGATGTTGCGAGA
>JANLPY010000138.1:0-13480 GCA_031367505.1 Hyphomicrobiaceae bacterium
TATACGAGACTGTGCGAAAACGGCGTCGAAAATCTCAACCAAAAACTCCGCTTACGTCACAACTGCAACCATCCGCCAATCTGCCCCGTTTCGCGCCTCAAACGCACCCAATGGCCTCCTGGAAGCCGTCCTAAGGCCCACAAACAATAATAAAAAGGCCACGATGGCCTTCAGCAGGTCCTTCACACCGACGATCGAGAGCACGCGTTTGATGTTGTAGGCGAGCACATGCAACGCCATCTCGGTCGCGACGTGCTTCAGCGTTTTCATCTTGAAGTGTGTGGCGCCCATCCAGGCCTTCAGTGTGCCGAAGGGGTGCTCCACGGTCTCGCGCCGCACCTGCATCTGACCGGGCTTTTCGTCGAGCCGTGCTTGCATGCGGTCAAGAACGTCTTCGCGTTCCCACCGCTTGATGCGACGCTCCTTGCCGGTCGTGCAATCGCGCTTCAACGGACACGTCGCGCAGACGTTGGTCCAGTAGCTCCGCATTTGCTGACCTTTCTCTTCGGTCGTCATGCGGTACGTCAGATGTTTGCCGGCTGGGCAAACGTAGTGATCCTTAGCCGGATCATAGGTGAAGTCGCGCTTGTCGAAGCGGCCTTCTGCTTTCGCGTTAGATGTCGCCACCTTCGGCACATTGGCCGTAATGCCGACGTCCTCGCACGCTGCAATTTCCAGATTGTTGAAGTAGCCTTTGTCGGCGATGACCTCGACGGTCTTGGCGCCGAATGCGTCCCTCGCATCCTTCGCCATGGACGACAGCTGACCTCTGTCGATGCCGACATTCGTCACCTTGTGCGTGACGATCAAATGGTTCTTCGTGTCGACCGCACTCTGCACGTTATAGCCGACGGTGTAAGCGCTATGGCTCTGCGATGTCATCGCGCGTGCGTCGGGATCTGTCAGTGAAATCTGGTTCTCGCCCGATGCTTCCAGCTTCGCCTCCAACGCGGCCAACGTTTGGAGCTTCTCCTTGTAACTTTCGATGCGATCCTTGATCGCTGTAATCTTCTTTTCAGGCACGGGCACGCCGCCAGCCTCCACCTGCCGATCTGCACGATCGAGTTCGGCCAGATAACGATCGACGGCTTCTTTGATCGATTGCATGCGTTTCTTCAAACGCTCAGTGGTGAAGTTCTTCTCGCGATTGTTCACCGCCTTGAACTTGCTGCCGTCGATCGCGACTGTTGTGTTATCGAGCAGATGCATGTTGCGGCAGAGCGCGACGAAGCGGCGGCATACATCACGGATGGCAGGGCCGTTGTCTTTGCGAAAGTCAGCGATGGTTTTGAAGTCCGGCGCGAGTTGCCCCGTGAGCCACATTAGCTCAACATTTCGCCCGCACTCGCGTTCAAGGCGGCGCGACGACTGGATCTGGTTGAGATAGCCGTAGAGATAGATCTTGAGCATCGTCGAGGGATGGTAACCCGGACGCCCCGTCGCCTCGGACTCGACGTTGAAGCCGAGCGTTTTGAGTTCCAGAGCATCGATGAACGCGTCGACGACGCGCACCGGGTGATCTTCGCTGAGTGCCTCCTCGAGGCGCGGTGGAAAGAGCGTTGCCTGATCGCGATTGCGCCCCTCGATGAAGCCCGCCATGCTGCTCCTCCGCTGCATGATCGAACTCTAAACTGCTTCGCCCCGCCAGCAAAACGAGGATGCTGTTTTCACACAATCTCATACATACACTCGCCGGTTTCAATCAGGCTGACCAATTGGGGGGAGCATCATACGATTTACTTGATGCCGTATTCGACGCGTCGCCGGTCGGCATTTATGTTGTCGACACCGAGTTTCGCATCCGGCTGGTCAATCGGGTCGCTCGTCCGGTCTTTGGCAATATCGGCGAACTGATCGGCAGGGATTTTGCCGAGGTCATACATATTTTGTGGCCTGAAGAGTACGCGGCCGAAATCGCCCGGCGATTCCGCCACACACTCGAAACCGGCGAACCGTATGTGACACCCAGACGTGCCGAGTGGCGTCGTGACAGTGGGATGCTTGAGTACTACGAATGGTCGATCCATCGCATCGTTGTGCTCGACGGGCAAAATTCCGTGGTCTGCTATTTCATAGACATTGGAGAGCGCGTTCGAGCTGAAGCGAGTTTGGCGCACCTCGCGGCGATCGTCACATCGTCCGACGACGCCATCATTAGCAAGGATCTGCAGGGTATTCTCCAAACCTGGAACGCTGGAGCGCAGCGCATCTTCGGTTACACGGCGGACGAATCCATCGGCAAGCCGGCGACGCTGCTGATGCCTCCCGACCGCGTCAATGAGGAGCCGGAGATACTGGAGCGGATCAGGCGCGGCGAGGTCATCGACCATTACGACACGGTGCGCCAGCGCAAGGACGGCAGCCTCGTCGACATCTCGTTGACCGTTTCGCCGTTGCGCGACGGGACCGGGCGCATCATCGGCGCGACCAAGATCGCACGTGACATCTCTGAGCGAAAACAAGCAGAACGGGATAAGGCATTGCTCTCGCGCGAGTTGCAACACCGCACACGAAATATGCTCGGCATCATTCAATCGATCGCTCGACGAACTTTGACCTCGGGCACATCAGTTGAGCAGGCGAAAAACGTTTTTCTCGCCAGGCTGACCGCATTGGGACATGCGAACGAGTTGTTGGCGCATGGCGATTGGCATGGCGCAGCGCTGAAGGATGTGGTCGAGCGCGCATTGGAACCGTTCGCAATGCGCTTCTCGGCGGAGGGCCGTCGCATCCTGTTGAACTCGAAAGCGACGCAGGGGTTCACTCTCGTGATCCACGAGCTTTCGACCAATGCCCACAAGCACGGTGCCTTTTCCGTTCCGTCCGGCACGGTCGCCATTCGTTGGACCCTGGACGACACCAGCAAACCAGCGCGTCTCATGTTCCGCTGGGAAGAGGCGGGCGGCCCACAGGTCGTGCCGCCGAAGCAAACCAACTTCGGAACACAGCTGCTCAAGGCCGCGATCGGTGGCGCCGAAGTACACTTCGATTTTGCCGCCCAAGGGCTGATCTACACGCTCGCCGTTCCGATCTCTACCGTTGTTGACGAGGTCGCTTGACGACGAACTTTGGTGGTTGGGTCACTGTCGCTAGCCATTGCAAAATTGCACAATGCTGTCTGACCATTAACCGGTCAAAGTCCGGTTATGCCCCCCAAACTGACCTAATCCAATATTCTCCCTTTCCCGTCGCAATCGAACGCCGAGCCGGCATTGAAACGGTTCCGTGCGTGGTGCTGCCCCTCATCCGGCCCCGGTCATGAGCTGCACCGGCTTACCCCCACCTCACCCGCTACCTCTTCACCTTCACGAACTTGAGCTTTGGCGCGTTCGATAGGTCGACGGGGATGTCGAGATCGGACTTCATGGCGTAGGCCAGCGTCTGAATGTGCAGGGGCACGTAAATTACTTCGTCGGACACCACCTTCCAGATCTGGGCGATGGCTTGATTGCGCTTGGTGAATTCGGTCTCCTGGCTCAAGCCGTCGATCTGCTTGTCGATCTCTGGATTGGAATATCCCGTTGCATTCCAACCGCCCTCCTTTTGATCGCGCGTGTGATACAGGCTCGAAAAAATATACTGGCTATCGAGCGTCGGCACGCCCCAGCCGAGCAGGTAGAAATCGGTTTCGGGAGGTGTCTTCTGCAGCAATGGGAAATGAACCGTTTTCGACTGGACGGAGAGCTTCACCCGAACGCCTAACGGCACCAATTGCTGTGCGATCGCCTGGCAGATGGCCTCGTCGTTGATGTAGCGGTCATTAGGGCAGTTGAGCGTTACCGAAAAACCATCTGGATAACCGGCCTCCGCCATCAGCACTTTCGCTTTTACCGGATCCGGCGGCGGGATCACGTCGAGCGCCTTCGAGTATCCGTTGACGCCCGGCGGGACGATCGTGCCGGTCGGCAACGATTGCCCGCGCATCGTCGTCTTCTGGATTACCGAACGATTGACCGTCATATTGATCGCGATACGCACGCGCTTGTCGGCGAACGGATTGCGCCCCTTCACGTCCGACGACTTGAGTTCGGGATCGCCGACGTTGAGGCCGAGAAAGATCGAACGATTTTCTGGACCGACGTTGACCGAAATATCTGGCGTGCTGCTCAATTTCTCGATGTCTTGGACGGGTACGTCCTGGACGAAATCGACGTCACCCGACAGTAGCGCTGCAACGCGGGCGGCATCGGTCTTGATTGGCAGAAAGGTGATTTCGGTGATCTCGAGTGGTACTAGGCCGATACCCCAATATTTGTCGTTGCGCTTCAACACCGTCATCACATCAGGCGTGCGGCTAATTAGGATAAAGGGGCCTGTCCCGTTGGCGTTCCTCGACGCGAAATTTTCTTCCTTCGTCTTGAAATCCTGCACCCGGCCGGCGTTGTTCTTCTCGGTCCACGCCCGGCTCATGATGAACAGGTTGTTGAGGTTCGATGGGAAAGTCGGGTTCGGCCCGCGAGTCTTGATGCGCAGAGTGTGATCGTCGATCCGGGTCATCGTATCGATCGACGTCAGCAGTGCCTTCATGTCGGACGTCGGCTGGCGCGCGCGATCGAACGAGTAGATCACATCGTCGACGGTGAAGGGTGTGCCATCGTGAAATGTTACACCCTTGCGAAGTTTGAATTCCCATACCAGCGGATCGGCGGTGATGGCCCACGTTTCGGCAAGAGCCGGCACTTGCTTGCCCTGGAAGTCACGCAGGATTAGCGGCTCATAAATTTGATGCCCGAGAACATGGGTTGGGCCTTCATTCTGCGCATGCGGGTCAAGGGTGAGTGCGTCACCGGCGCGCGCCCATTTGATCGGCCGAGCTTCGACACCAGCCAATGCCAGGCACGATAACCAGACCGCCACGCTTGCGACCGTTGCCCGTCGCCAACCCAACCCCATCCCGCTCACCTCCGCCCGCGATCCGCTCCCGGTGCAATCAACCCCGAATGCGGCGATGTTAGCCAGCCCGCAGCACGATGTCACGGATCGAAGTTAGGACGCAGCGATGCGTCACAAGGGAAGCTGCAATTGAACCGCTATCAGACGATGTAGGGGTTAGACTGGCGTTCCTCGCCAATAGTGCTCGACGGGCCGTGGCCGCAAATAAACGTCACGTCATCGCCGAGCGGCAACAGCTTCGTCTTGATCGAGCTGATCAGCAATTCGGCACTACCGCCGGGCAAATCGGTGCGACCGACCGAGCCCTGGAACAACACATCGCCAACGAGGGCGAACCGCTGCGCTCGATTGAACAGCACGACAGAGCCGGGCGAATGTCCTGGGCAATGGAAAATTTCGAACGTCTGGCCGGCGATCGTCACCGTATCACCCTCGACCAGCCAACGATCGGAGGTCGCGTTTTTCATGGTGCCACCGACGCCGTAGGTTGCCGCCTGCTTTTCCACGTTCAGCATCAGCGCCTCATCGGCCTTGTGCGGACCTTCGATAGGCACATTACCGAGCGCGGCCTTGAGTTCGGCCGCGCCACCCACGTGATCCAGATGACCGTGCGTGAGAATGATTTTCTCGACCGTCATGCCGACTTGCTTGATCGCCGCAAGGATGTCCGCCACATCGCCGCCCGGATCGACGACGGCGCCGATCTTGGTCGCCTCGTCCCAGATCAGCGTGCAGTTTTGCTGGAACGGCGTCACGGGTACGATGGCAGCGTTCAGGCGGGAGGGTGTCGTTGCGGAGGTCATGTGCGGCTCGGGTTGAGGTGTGGGAGGCCGTCTTACCCGATGTTCGCGGCAAGGGCTACTTGCGACAACACGACCGGCCATTAATCATGTTGCAGTAGCGAGCTGCCCTGCTACCGGTGAACACCCAGCCGCCATCTGGAGCTGACGCGGACGATTGGCTGCGCTATAGCAGCCGCCGATCATCCCTCACGACGCGCCAGACGGACACCCAATCTCCATGACCAAGGCCACTGACCACGAACTGCTCGTTCGGATCGCCGCCGCCCTCGAACGGCTTACCCTGCCTGTCGCAACCGCACCCAACTTCGACGCGGCCGAAGCGTTCGTCTGGCAGACCTCGCCCGAAAGCTTTCTCCCCGTCGCGCACATCAACCGCATACCGCTGGCATTGCTGAAGGGGGTCGATCGTGCGGCCGAGCAATTGCTCGACAATACGCGCCGGTTTGCGGAAGGGCTGCCGGCCAATAACGCGCTGCTCTGGGGCGCGCGCGGCATGGGTAAATCCTCGCTCGTCAAGGCGGCGCACGCCGATGTCGGCCGGGCACTCGCCAAGAAGAAGGCAGTACACGGCTTGAAACTGGTCGAGATCCATCGTGAGGATATCGACAGCTTGCCGCATTGCCTCGGCCACATCCGCAACAGCCATCACCGCTTCATCGTGTTCTGCGATGACCTCTCGTTCGACCACGATGACACCAGCTACAAATCGCTGAAAGCCGTACTCGAAGGCGGCATCGAGGGGCGTCCTGAGAACGTCATCTTCTACGCCACCTCGAACCGCCGCCACTTAATGCCGCGCGATATGCTCGACAACGAGCGCTCGACCGCGATCAACCCGTCGGAAGCCATTGAAGAGAAGGTCTCACTGTCGGATCGCTTCGGCTTGTGGCTCGGCTTCCACAATGGCACCCAGGACGACTACCTCGACATGGTGCGCGGATACGCGGCCCACCATAAACTCAAACTCGCCGACGACCTGTTGATCCGTGAAGCGCTCGAGTGGAGCATGACGCGGGGCGGGCGCTCGGGCCGCGTCGCCTGGCAGTACATCCACGATCTAGCTGGCCGTCTCGGGCAAAAACTGAAGGTGGATTGACGCTGGCCTGACATCGCTGCGGTTACTGAACTTCAGGACCAATGCTGCGGTAACAATCTCGTGAGAACCAAGCGCGCGCCAAGATCGTATCTTCAATCGGAGTTATCGTTCGGCGTGGCAGCGGCGGGCCCACACAACTCAGGGAGGCGCGAATGTTTGAAATATCAAAACGCGATCTGGTTCTTGGCAGCTCTGGCGCAGCACTCGTATTCGGCCTCAAAGGGCCGGTGAGTTTTATCGGCGCAGCGAACGCTCAGCTGGCAGCCGACAGTTTGAAGTACAAAGTTGGCGACATCGAAGTATTCAGCTTGCATGAAGGCACAGTCGAGCGGGTTCTCGACGCCGGTTTCGTGAAGAACGCGAGCCTCGATGACGTCAAAAAGGCGCTCACAGCGGGTGGCATCGGGCCAGACAAGTTCACCAACCCCTTTACCGTGACGGCGGTGCGAACCGGCGGCAAAGTTGTGCTGTTCGATACCGGCTTTGGCGCCAATGGCCCGCCCACAACAGGCAAACTGGCCGCTAATATGAAGGCCGCCGGCCTCGATCCTTCGACCGTGCCGACTGTCGTCATCTCACATTTCCACCCCGACCATATTTCGGGTCTGTGGGTAAAGGAAACGAACGAGCAAGTGTTTCCGAATGCCGAGATCCTGATGCCTGAAGTCGAATACAAATTCTGGACCGACCCGGCTCTGGTCGAGAAAGTGCCGGAGGGCAACCGGCCGCACGTTCGCCGCATTCAATCGACGTTCCCGACATGGAAGAACATCAAGCAATACGCTGATGGTGCCGAGGTCGCGCCCGGCGTCCGTGCGATCGCGACACCCGGTCATACCGCCGGCCACATGTCATTCCTGGTTTCGTCGGGCGGCCAGCAATTGTTCATCCAAAGCGATGTGACGGGGATCCACCAGCTTTTCGTCAGGAATCCGGGGTTGCATTCGATGTTCGATGCCGATGGGGCGAAAGCCGAGGCCACGCGCCGCGCGTTCTTCGACCGGGTCATCGCCGAGAAGGCAATGATCGCTGGCTATCACTTCGGCTTCCCGAACGTCGGCACATTGTCGAAGGATGGCAACGGCTACGCGTTCGCGGCCGTCAAAACATGAGGCGGCACTACAGCTGATCGCAAAATTCGAAGGCGCCGCACCGCTGCGTGGCGCCTTTTTTATTGTATCGTGATGGCTTGATAAAACTTAAACATGTTGTCGAGACTGCGAACAATCGCAGCATTAGCGGAGTGAAATATGCAGCACCTAGCCCGCCCGATCGCCGTTTGCCTGCTGACATTGAGCGCCGCTTTCGCCACCCTGCCGGCTTCGGCGCAAACCACGCCCCCGCCTGCCGCCGCCCCGGCTCCAGCCTCTGCCGGACCGGCTGATCCAGCACTCATCGAGGATCTTGTCGCTGCCGGTAAAATCCTCGTCGACCAGGCGGTGCTCGACGGCTTCGGCCATGTCAGCGTGCGCCATCCGAAAGACCCGATGCGCTTCCTGATGTCACGGTCACTCGCGCCGGCATTGGTCACCAGTGCCGACATCATCGAGCATGATCTTGATGGCAAAGGCATTGATGCGAACGGGCGCACGCTATTCCTCGAGCGCTTCATCCACGCCGAGGTCTACCGCGCGCGCCCCGATGTGATGGCGGTGGTGCACAGCCACTCGCCGGGCGTCGTGCCGTTCACGGTCAGCAAAGTGCCGATGAAGGCGATGTTCCACAACTCGGCATTTCTAGCTCAGGGCGTGCCGATCTTCGAAATCCGCGAGGCGTTCGGCATGACCGACATGCTGGTCAGCAATTCCGCGATCGGCAAGAAATTGGCCGCGACATTGGGTGACAAGCCGGTCGTGCTGATGCGCGGACATGGCAACGTGATCACCGCACCGACGATCCAGCTCGCGGTGTTCCGCGCCGTCTACACCGAGGTCAACGCCCGCCTGCAACTGCAGGCAATGCAGCTCGGTGGCGAGATCAACTTCCTGACCCCCGAAGAGGGCGTCAAAGCCGACAAGATCAACGAAGTCATCTCCGCGCGGCCATGGGCTCTATGGAAAGCAAAGGCGATGCAGAAGTAGGGGGTGGGCGGTTCCCCCCGCTTGCCGTCCCGGAGTCCGGCCCCCGGACGGACATCCGGGATCGCGTCCCTTCCGGCGGTTGCCATTCGTCGCCCACGCGCTGGACGTGATCCCAGCTCGAAGCTGCGCTTCGTCCGGGAACGCGATTGAGGGAGGGTGTCAAGTCCACCTCACCCGACCAGCCCAATCAACGACTCTACATCCGGCAACTGAAAATCCGGCTTCGGCACGCGGGGGCTGAGGGCGACGTTGCGACGGTTGATCCAGGCGACGGTCAGGCCGAGTGGCTTCGCCCCCACCATGTCGGTGAACTGCGACTGCCCGGAGTGGAGGATCTCGTGTTTTGCAACGCCTGCATGCTGGAGAAGATAACGGAACAAGGCCCCGTCGGGCTTGTAGCCCTTCGCCCGCTCCGCGGTGCAAACGAGATCGAAGTTTCGCTTCAAAGGAGTTAGAGCCAGCAAATCGTCGTCGATGTTGGAGACGATCGCCAGTTTGAAACGACGCGAAAGCTTCTCAAGCGTATCGGTAACATCCGGATAGAGTTCAAACGCTGGAAACGCGTCAAAGTAATAGGAGATCGTCGCCGGATTTCCCTTGATGCCGAACGCTTCGAAGGTCGCCGCAAGACTATCGCGGCAAATATCCTTGTAGGGCCGATAGGGCTGCATATAGCCCTCGATATTGCGCTCCTCCCAAGCCTCCCAAAACGCTTTGACATCGACAGTGCTAGCGCCAGCCTCACCGAGAATACGCTCGAACGCTGCGTAAGAACCTTCGCGCACGCTGATCAAAGTGCCGAACACATCGAACGACAGAAATTTCAACGCCAAAGGGTCAAAAGTGCCTGTCATGGGGAGTGCCCGCTTACACCTTCTTCGGCAGCATGCGGCGCAACACGCCATCCTTGCGGATGAAATGATGGAAGATCGCGGCACCGATATGCAGGAAAATTAGCGTCAGCATCACCTTGCCCAAGATGTTGTGCAGCAAGAACGCGGTCTTCGAGGCTTCCTGATTGACGGTCCACAACGCCGGCAAACTGAACAGACCGAAGATATCGCGCGCGCCATAAAGCGACACGCTGATCCACCCCATCAGCGGCACCAGGATAAGCAAGCCGTACAGTGACCAATGCGTGACGTGCGAGGCCATCCGCTGCCACGGCTCAAGCGTCGGCTCATCCGGTGGCGCGCCATTCTGCACGCGGTAGATCAGCCGCACGATTACCAGAAGCAATATCAAGAAGCCAGTGAACTTGTGGGCACTGTAAAGTCCGTTTGTCAGGCCGTCCCAGATATTCAGATCATTGCCGCGGTAGGTCATGTATTCGCCGACCGGGTACATCAGCGCGATGAAGGCAACGGTCGTCCAGTGCAGTGCCCGCGCCATCGGCGAATATGCGCGCGGCGCCATCTGGATCACCTTGCTGCCCGAGCCGTTTACGCGATCGGAGCGTTTGGCTGGATCAGGCATCATTCAATCTCCATAATTCGTGCGCAAGTCACAGTCGAACAGAATGTCGCCGTCGGCAAGTACATGGACGTTTGTCACGGGACGGCGCGCTTCGCTCAGGCTGGCGATCGGTCGCAATTCCAACCCGGTCTTACCGGAGCCCAGGATCATCGGCGCAACGAGGACATGCAAGCGATCGACCACGCCGGCATCGATGAAGGAGGACACGGTCCAAGCACCGCCCTCGATCAAGAGCCGTTTGAAGCCCAGCGCAAACAACGCGTCGACGATGGCACGCGGTGACATCGGCTGGCCGACACCTGACAACCGGATGACTTCGATGCCAGGTGGCACGCCTGCAGCATCGTCATTGCGCACCACAATGCGGCGAACGCCATCATCCAGAAGACACTTCGAATCGAGCGGCAAGCGTCCGGTCGGATCAATCACCACGCGAGCCGGATGACGGCCCTCGACACGACGCACGTTGAGCAGCGGGTCGTCGGCGACGACCGTGCCGATGCCAACGACCACCGCATCGACCGAGGCTCGCAAGCGGTGCAAGTGGTCGAGTGCGGCCCCGCGATTGATCCAGCGGCTCTCGCCGGTTGGTGTCGCAATGCGCCCGTCGAGCGACTGCCCAAGCTGGGCCACCACGAACGGACGATCGGCCGGCGCGTCGAGAATGGCGGAACAAGGATCGGTATTGGCGGACGTCGTAATGGGCATCAACGCCTCGGAAGCTCGGCTGACCGGATATACAGGCGGTTTATTGCATGTGCCGGGCATTAGCCACACCCGATCGCGGTGTTATAGAGACGCCCGAGGATAAAAAGGATCACGATCGTGGACGGCAGCGGCGGCAGACGAGGTTGGGCGGATGTTCCGGTTGGCGCGCAGCGTCCGCTGGCACCCCGATCCGAAATACTGATCGGTCTCGATGACGGGGCAACCACTTGGCCGTTCGCGCCCGTCGCCGCCCTGTTCGTTGCCTGCTGGGTTGTGTTTGGATGGCCTTGGCTCACCGGTAGCGTCACCATTCCGTGGGACGCCAAGGCGCAATTTGCCCCGCAGGTCCAGTTCCTGGCGTCGAGCATCGCTCGTGGCGAGAGCCCGTTCTGGAACCCGTTCGCGTTTGCCGGTCACCCGCAGATCGCCGATCCGCAATCGCTGATTTTCTGCCCACCATTTCTCATCCTCGCTTTGGTCAATGCCACTCCGAGCTTGCGGTCAATCGATACGACGGTTCTGCTGATGGTTCTGGCGGCCGGATTGGGCATCATATGGCTGGTGCGCGATCTCGGCTGGCATTGGGCCGGAGCAGTAATCGGCGCCATCGGCTTCTGTTTTGGCGCGGCGATGGCGTGGCGATTGCAGCACTTCGGCCAGGTGTTGAGCCTCGCCTATCTGCCGTTCGCATTGCTGTTTCTCAAACGCGGCATCGAGCGCGGCAGCGCATCATACGGACTGGCGGCGGGCGTCACCGGTGCCTTCATCGTGCTCGGGCGCGATCAGGTTGGCCTGCTTTGCATCTACGCACTGATTGGCTATGCGGCCTGGCTCTTGGCCACAGCCGACGATTTTGCCGAAGCATTCAAACGCAGTCTAAAGCCGCTTGGTGCCGGACTTGTGAGCGGCCTCGCACTGGTCGCCATTCCCCTGGTGATGACCCTGCTTCTGGCTGGCCAGTCGAACCGGCCGTCGATCGACTATCCAGGAGCTGCCGCCGGATCGCTGCATCCAGCATTGTTTGTAACGACAATGATCCCGCAACTTTTCGGTGCGGCCGGCGAGATGGAGAAGTTCTGGGGTCCGCCGAGCTTCACCTGGCTTGGCACCGGGCTCTATACCGCACAAAACGTCGGGCAGTTGTATATCGGCGCGATCCCCATTCTGTTGCTCATCGCGGGCGCGCTACGTGGCGTGCTGTGGGACCGCGAGGTGCGCTATTTCACACTCGCGACCATCGCCGTGACCCTTTATGCGCTAGGCGGCTACACGCCGATATTTCGCGTATTGTACGAGCTATTGCCCGGAGTAAAATTATTCCGCCGGCCGGCCGATGCCGTCTTCCTGATGGGCGGTTTCGCTGCCATCCTCGCCGGATACGTTACGCACCGGATGTTCACCTGGACGTTGCCGGAACCCAAACCCTGGCAGCGTGTGGCCGAGCCGGCCGTGATCATCCTCGCGTTCGTGTTCGCGATTGCCGCCGCGCTGACCTTCGATCGGGTTGGGCTGGCAACCGAACCATTGATGGTCGCGGCAGGTTGGATCGCTGTCTCAGCCATCGCGCTCTATGCGGCAAATACCTTGAAGACGGTCCAGCCAATCGCGGCGGCTCTATTGCTCATTGGCGCTACGATCGGCGATGTCGCGTGGAATAACGGGCCGAACGGCGCATCCGCAATGGACCCGAAAGAGCTCGACATCCTGGAGCCTAACTCAGCCAATCAGACGCTCGCCTTCGTCCGGCATCAACTGAGCCAGCCGGCGTCGCCCAATCGCCGCGACCGGGTCGAGTTGATCGGTCTCGGATTCCACTGGCCGAATGCGAGCCTCACCCACAGCCTCGAGCAAACGCTTGGCTACAATCCGGTCCGCCTGAAGCTCTATTCCGACGCGACCGGCGCCGGCGACAGTTCCGGTTCGGCCGATCAGCGCAAGCTGTCGAAACTAATGCCGTCGTTCCGCTCGCCGATGGCCGATCTGCTGGGCCTGCGCTACATCATCTCCGGCGTGCCGATCGAGACCATCGATAAGGCGCTTCGACCCGGCGACCTGAAATTGCTCGCCCGAACACCCGATGGCTACATCTACGAAAACCCGCGCGCGCTGCCTCGGGTGATGTTCGCTGTGAACGCGCAACCGGCCAATTTCGCCCAACTTCTTACAGAGGGCGGCATGCCGGCGATCGACTACATGTCGACGGTGCTTCTCGAAAAGCCGGCGTCTTTGACCGTTCGCCGGCCGGGCAAGGTTTCGCTGTTGCGCTACACCAACACCTGGATCGAGCTTGAGAGCGACAGCCCGGATGGCGGCTGGGTGGTGATCAACGATGTCTGGCATCCGTGGTGGTCCGCCGCCATCGACGATCAAGCCGCGCCAATTTTGCAAGCGAATGTCCTTTTTCGAGCCGTCGAGGTTCCAGC
>JANLPY010000142.1:0-13186 GCA_031367505.1 Hyphomicrobiaceae bacterium
TCGTCGTCAAAATCCGAACCGCTTCCCGTCGAAAAGCCTCGTCGATAACGCGTCCCTTGTCCGACTTTGACTTGCCCATTCCCGCTCCTCTGATTCGCAAAATCTATCAGAAAAGCCCTCCACTTTTTCGGGGGAAGTCCAAAGAGCTTCGGCGTGTACCAGGCTCCGGCGACGCGCTTTGAAACTTCCGATAGCGTCGGGTACGGCGCGATGATCCCGGCCATGTCGCCGGTCGTCAGGCGCATCTGAACCGCGAGCACCCATGGCAGGATCAACTCACCCGCATGCCGCCCGACGATTGTGGCACCGACGATGACGCCACCCTTGCCGACGACCGCTTTGATGAAACCTTCGGTCGCCCGCTCGGCCTGGGCGCGATCGTTCTCTGCGAACAGCCATTTGACGGCTTTGGCAGCAGGATCCTTTGCTCGGGCCTGCGCTTCAGTCAGGCCGACGTGCGACAGTTCGGGATCGGTGTATGTCACCCACGGCACCGCGCGATAGTCGACCTTCGCGGGCAGGTTGAACAGCGCGTTGCGGATGACGATGCCGGCGTGATAACTGGCCATGTGCGTGAACTGGTAGCCGCCTGCGACATCACCGATCGCGAACACACGCTTGTTGGAGGTGCGCAGGCGCTGGTCGACCTTGATACCTTTGGTGTCGTACTCGATCGCCGCCATCTCCAATCCGAGGTCGGTGACATTGGCACGGCGGCCAGCGGCGACAAGCACGCGTGTTCCAGCGATACGCTGCTCCCGGCCGCTCACCTCGATGGTGACAGCGATCATGTTTCCGTCCTTTGCGGCGCTCTTCACCTTGATGCCCTCGAAGAGCTCGATACCCTCGGCCTTGATGCGATCGCGCACGACGGCAACGGCTTCGGGATCGTCCGTCAGCATCATCATGGACACCTCGAGGACGGTGACCTTTGCTCCGAGACGGCGATGCGCCTGCGCCAGCTCGATGCCAATCGGACCGGCTCCGATCACGATCAGATGGGCCGGCGCCTCCTTGAGATCAAAGATCGTCTCGTTGGTGAGAAACGGTATTTCCCTCAAGCCGGGGATCGGCGGCACGAACGCGCTCGAGCCCGTGGAAACCACGAAGCGCCGCGCGACGATCTCGCGGCCGGCTGCCAAAAGCGTGTGTGGATCGATGAACCGCGCGGCGCCCTGGATGACCTCAACGCCGAGCTCCTCGAACCGCTCGACGGAGTCGTGCGGGGCGATCGCGGCGATGACACCATGGACGTGCGCATTGACCTTGGCGAAGTCGATTGCGGGCTCATGGCCGTTGACACCGAACTGGCCGGAATGGCGAACGGCGTGTGCGGCTTCTCCGGCTGCAATCAGGGCCTTCGACGGCACGCAACCCGTGTTAAGGCAGTCGCCGCCCATTTTGTGCTTTTCGATGAGCACGACCTTGGCACCCATCTGAGCGGCGCCCGCCGCGACCGACAATCCACCCGAGCCGGCGCCGATGATGGCGATATCGGCATTGATCTTGTTGCTCATGACCATCTCCTTTGTGTCTTGCTGTACGACGGCGTCCCGTTTCGGTTGATGCCGTCCGTGGCGGTTGCGCATGCGCAGCCGTCATCTCAGGGCCCCGCCAGCCGAAGCCAGCGTGGGCTATTTCGAATTTCAAACCAGCCGTGCGGGAATGCACAGGTCGAAGCAGGCGCCACCGTCGGGTCCGCGCGCCGTGACGTCGATACGTCCACCGTGGCGCTCGGCAATCAACCGTGCGATCCAAAGGCCGAGACCGAACGATTGTCCCTTGCGGTGACCTAGCGATCCGAAGGGGCGGAAGGCGCGTTTCAAGTCATTCTCGGAGATCCCTGGGCCGTTGTCCGAAACGCGAAGCACAACATCGCGTCCGCGCTGTGCGATGCCGAGCGTCACCACCGAGCCCACCGGCACATGCTTGATGGCGTTGCCGACGAGGTTGTCCAACGCTTCCAGCAGCAGCCGCGCATCGCCTCGAACGACAAGCGGGACCGGCGCATGGCTTGCCAATCTGATGTGGCGGCTTTCCGCCATGGGCGCGTTGAGCGCCAAAGCACGAACGAGCACATCGGCCAGATCGACGAGCCCCGGCCTGAATGACAGCGGATCGCCGGTCTCTCGCGTGCGCTCCAGGAAGCCGTTCAGCATGGCGCTCAACGCATCGATGGTGTCCTGGGCCTTGCGGGCAGAGCTTGCCACCCGTTCGAACGCCTGCATCTTCGCATAGGCTTCCATCAACTCGACGAGGATCGCGAGATTGGCGAGGGGGCCGCGCAGATCGTGGACGATGATCGAGAGCGTGTTGAGGAAGGCCGCATCTTTCGGCTGGTGTACCGGGCGGGCCTCGTCCTTTCTGCCTCTGTTTCCCGATTCAACGGGTATGACATTTCCCGGTACTTCAGTGATCGCTGCGATCTTCATCGTCGTACCATCCGTCATCTCTTCCACTGGACCCTGCCTTGCGAAGACGGTACGCTGATCCGCTCTGAGGCTGAAATATCGGTTGGGCTTCATTTCGATAGCAGGCGCCTATGCCGGATCGGCCCGCAGGGCTGTTCAAAGGCTGGTGGGCAGCAGGGATTTGACCCATGGAAATGCACCAGATTCGATATTTTCTGGCGGTCACGCGGCATTTGAATTTCACGCGGGCAGCGGAGGAATGCCACGTCGCGCAGCCGTCCCTGACGCGTGCCATCAAGCTGCTCGAGGAGGAATTGGGTGGCGAGTTGTTTCGGCGTGAGCGCAATCTCTCGCATTTAACCGATCTCGGCATGCGCATGCAGCCGCTGATGCAGCAGTGCTATGACAGCGCGCTCAATGCCAAATCTCTGGCGACGTCCTTGAAAAGTGGAGCCGTTGCGCCACTGGCCCTCGCCCTGTCGCGCACGGTGAACATTGGCTTGATTGTGCCGCACCTCACCGAACTCACTACGACCTTTAAGGGCCTCGAGTTGAAATTCCGTCGCGGCAATGCCGAGCAGATCGCCGAATACCTGAAGAAGGGCGAGGCGGAACTCGCGCTGGCAGGTCCCTTGGGTACGACCTGGGAGCGGCTGGATACCTGGCCGCTGCTGATGGAAGGTTATGGCCTGTTCGTCGGGAAGGATCACCGTCTGGCCGGGCGCAATACGGTCGCAGTCTCCGATATTCGTGGCGAACGGCTGCTCGTGCGCAGATATTGTGAGCAAGCCGATCAGCTGGCGCGCCAACTGCAAGGACACGGCATAACCGGCACCGGCGCCCACGAGATTGCGAACGACGCCGATCTCGGCGCATTGCTCGCGGCGAATGCCGGCGTCGCCATCGCGCCCCGAAGCACGCCGGTTGCACACGGTATGATGCGTGTCCAAGTTGATGGGTTGGAATTGCGTCGCGCGATCAACATCTATGCCGTGGCCGGGCGCGCGCGTTCACCGGCCGCAAGCGCCCTGCTGAAGCTGCTGCGAGCGGCAGACTGGTCAGCTCACACCGACTGATGCGCCGCTGCCTCCAGGGCATTCAGCATATCCCGCAGCTCCATCCGCAAGCGATAATCGGGATCGACGTGCCGCGCGACGATGATGCCGTGAAGGTCGACAACGAATGACGCCGGGATCGGCAGAAACCAGCTGTTATTGCCATGATAAGCGCCAAGGTCGCGGCCGATCGACTCCATGAAGCCGCGCATCTCGTCACCAACCCAGATCGCAAGACCGAGTGACAGGGCGTAACCATTATCGATGTCCGTCAGAACGGGGAACGAGGCCCGCTCCACGGCCTTGAACTTGCCCACATAGGGTTGCCGATCCGGCGTGATCGCGATGATGCGTCCCCCAGCAAGTCGTGCCTGACGCTCGAAAACAGCGAGCGCATCGTTGGTGATGTGGCAGTAAGGGCACCAGTGCCCGCGATGAAAGACGATCGCAACGGGGCCGTCAGCCAGGATCTCCTCCAGCGTCGTGAGGTGGCCTTTCGCTTCCGGCAGCAGAAAACCCGGCATCCGATCGCCGACATTTGGCGCGGTGGCTCCGGCGCAGGCCTTGCCCAAGCGTTCGACGAGACGGTCGACGCCTTCAGCGAATGGCTGGTTCAGGCGCCGGAGTGCCGTCGCATAGGCCATCAGCCGCTCGTTCAGGCTGCCTTCGAGATCGCTGGCCATCGCCAGTGCTTCGGTCAGGTCCTGAGGCTCGTGGTCACTGGGCATGGTACGTCGTCTTTCAATTGCCCCGCTTTTCAATCAACTTCACACTCGGGAGACACATTATTCTAGGCCATTCGACAATAGCACGCGGCTATCGAAATCATAGTAGAACGCCCAGGCCAAGAACGCCCAGGCCGTCGACCCGGGCGTTCTGGCGGCCTTGTCACTTCACGGGCCGAAGTTGCTGCTGCCGTTCACGGAGCGCGGTGCTGACTCGCGGATCTGGTCGAAAACCGACTTCGGGGCGCTGTTGCGCAGATCGTCGAACACGCTCGAGCGCGGCGCCGAATTCTGCAAACCATCAAACACACCGTCCGAGCGCGGGGCAGTGTCACGGATCTGGTCGAACACAGTACGGGCGCTGGCAGCGCCAGAGACGAGGCCGAGGGCGAGCAGACTGGCGAGAATGGTCTTCATGGGTCATCCCTGATAAGTTTGGTTTCTTGGCGGGTGGACCCGGCGAACCGTGTGCTTGGCCGCCGGTGAGTGAAACCTACCCATTCGACCTAGCGGCGTGAAATATCGGTTAAACACCGGTTCGATAGCTGCGGAACATCGCTCGGCTTTCGCGTCGGCATCTTGTCTGGATTACGACGCGCGCCCGAGCCTGATCACTGCTTCAGCGTGGCAGCGCCGCCAGAATGTCATCGATGGCGGCGCGGCAGCGAAAGTCAGGATCGATGAACCGCCCATGGACGATCCCGCCGCGATCGACGACAAACGTTGCCGGGACCGGCAGCAACCAGTGGTCGTTGGCTTGAAATTTCGCAAGATCGAGGCCGCGCGCCACAAGCAGGTCGCGGAGTTGGTCATCGACGCGCATCACGAGCCCCAATTCGAGGGCGAACGCGTTATCTAGGTCGCTTAGGAACGTGAATGGCGCATGCGTGTCCGCTCGCAATCTCTTGTTCAGCGCGGCAGACTCCGGCATGATCGAAAGTATCTGGGCACCGAGACGCTCGACGTCCGCTGCGGCACCGGCAAGGGCGCCAACTTCCAGTCGGCAAAACGGACACCAGTGTCCGCGATTGAAGCTAATAATGGTCGGGGCGCGTGCAAACAGATCGGCAGAATGGATCAGATGCCCATCATCGGACGGTAGCAGAAAGGCCGGCAATTCCTGCCCCACGGTTGGCGCGTAGATACCAACTTCACCGGCCGTCACGCGCGCGATCAAACTGTCATAGGCCTCGGCAACCGGCCCCGCCAGCGCACGCATCTGCACGGCGTAGTGGGCCAACTTGGCGCTCAAGGGACCTTCCATGGCTCTTGCCTCGGCAAGCGCTTCAGCTGTTGTTGCTGCCATGTTGCCTCTCCGTCGAACTCGGGCCTCAGCATGACCGAGGTTTCCGCAGCATTCAACCGCCTCCGCATTCAGCCGGCTCCACAATCGAACCCCCGTCGAGTGGTCTCTGCCGCTCGTTGATCTTGCTCAGCCGAACCATGCAATGGCGCTATCAAGTCGTAAGCCAAACGATATTTCAGAACCGTTACGGCATCAGACATTTTGATAACGAGCAAGGCAACTAGCGAAGGAGGCAGGGTCAGCGCCTCCTTCCGACACGATCGGAAACCGTGCCGTGAAAACCCTGGTCGTTTGTATCGATGGAACCTGGAACACGCCTGGTCAGCGCGACCTCGATCCCGTCACATGTCGGGCAATCGAAACGCGCACGAACGTGGCCGCAACCTGGGAAATCCTGACGGGTGAGCGTCTCGATCGTGAGCGAGCTTACGGTAGCGTCGCGCCATTGCAGCGCCAGCCCGGCATGGCGCTCTATCTGAGTGGCATCGGCAGTTCCGGTTGGCGGCTTTCACAATACGTCCACGGCGCGACCGGTCGTGGGCTGGCAGTGCGCATCCGCGACGCCTACCGTTTCCTGTCGGAGCGCTGGCAACCCGGTGATCGGATATTCGGGTTCGGCTTCAGTCGTGGCGCTTTCGCGGTTCGCAGCCTCATGGGGTTTATCGAGGCCGTGGGCCTTCCGCGAAGCAATAATCTCGTAAAGGAGCACGAGCTGGCCAAGCTTTACGCGATGTATCGCAATCGAGCGCGCCGGCCTCTGCGACGGCCGGGTTGGACAGTTGAGGCTCCGATCCAGTTCCTTGGCCTCTGGGATACCGTTGGTGCACTGGCGTTCGGGCAATGGCTCAACGGCTACCATGAGCTGTCGCCCGGCAACGTTGCGCATGTCTGTCACGCCGTGGCGCTGGATGAAGAGCGCAGGATGTTCTGGCCGGAGCATTGGGTTGCGACGGGCCGACCTGAACAAACCGTCGAGGAAGTGCTGTTCGCTGGTGCGCACACCAATATCGGCGGCGGCTACAGCAATACGCGCCTTTCGGCAATTCCGCTGTCATGGGTGCTGGACCGGGCCGCAGAAAACGGTCTCGTCGTGGAGCCGCCCGACATCGCGTCGACCGTTTGCGAGACGGTGTTCTCGACGCGACGACCGTCCTATACCGAGTTTTGGCACAGGTTCCCAATGCTGGGTCGCCTTGTCACCCACTTCGGCGTCGATCGTTCACAGCGCGCTGTGCATATCGGCCAACGGCTGCACGTCAGTGTTCTCCATGCGATGAAAAAGGGCAGCTATCGACCGATGGCGCTCGGCCTCGATCGACTGAACGCCCTGTGATGTGAATTTGCAGATCTCCGGACGACGCAGTACCGGCACACCACCTGATCGCACGCGGTTCGGCACCATTGCATTTGGCGCGCAATCGCGAGTGAGCTGAATTATGGGCAACAGTGCTGCCGACCGATCACGGTCGCTGTCGTGTTGAGTTGTATCGATTCCGCAGGACCCCGATCGTTCTGTCGCCATTACACCCGCCGAACTCGACGCGAACTTGCGGTTCGGATCCTAAGCGTTGACGCCGGCGCGAATTGGCATTGCTTCGCCATCACCATGGACGCTTCGCGCTGTTCAAGCCGCCTCCGGCAATTCGCCCTCGGCAATGCGGCCCGACGAACGGTCGCAGGTGTTCCTGCGTCGACGGCACCGCGGAAGCACCGGGTGGCTTCAGTGAGTTCCGACGCGTCAATCGCTATGATAAAATCCATGATACAGCCCTGGTCGCATGTCCTTCTGGGCTGTTTTGCGCTTCGAATTGTGCGCATTGAAATATCGTTCATCTCCGGTTTTCATGTTCGAACGCTATCGCGCGATGCTCGCGTCCCGGCAGAGGCGCAAGGGTGCTCAAACGAACAGGCGTCTCGCCTGCGGCTATTCGCAGAGGCATTGGGCCAAGGCAATGTTCGGCATAAGGCTCGAACGACGGGGATCGCCAGTGGGCGAGCCCGAGGACAATGGGCGACATTGGGGGCGATGCGTAGCCGCGTCGGTAGCGTCATCGAAATCGGTTGCGTGATGCGGAAGGCTCATAATGGCGATGCTCAGCATTGCAGCATTGCAGCATTGACGCAGCCTAGCTCCGCGGCTGTGCAAGTACCGACGGCGCAGCCTGTAGCCAAACGGCAACCTGCTCGCGGATCATAGCTTTGAAGTTCGCCCGCTTCTGGCCCATCTCGAAAATGAGAACGAAAGCGATCGCGGGTGAAAAGCTACCAATGCCGCCGAGACCTGTCAAAAGTGACCTTGTTGCGGTGCACACGTTGCTTGCCGCCGCGCTCTGCAAATTTGCAACACCACTGTTGAACTCGTGCACGTCGTCGGCTCGGGGTCACTTGTGAGCCTCAAGGTAGCCTGCCGGCGACTGCCGGTCCACCCTTCCATAGCTGCCGGTCAAGGAACACTTGACGAACCGTGACGCAATAGGTTCGATAGCCGAAGTTCGAGGTCGCCCGCAACGAAACGGGACTGGGCCACAAGCGGTAGTTGGCGGCGGTGGCCCTCAGTGAGCGGGTTGTTTTCGCGCTACACAGCGACGGCGTCGGCGCGTGGACATGCTTGGCAGACCTTACACTGACAACCGTGCACGCGAGCCAATCTACACGCCAGACCCCACACTGCCATCTTGCCGCCATTAGCTTTCTGAGCATCCAGTGGCTGGGTCAAAGAGCGGTGAGGCGAGGACAGCAATGGTGGCGTTTCAGTGCCCTTGTGGGATCGCGGGTCGCGTAAACTGGCTGCGAGCCTGTTGGCTTGGAGTGTCGGTGGTGTTGGCGCACCCAGCCGCCGCCGAGGTGCCGCATTCGGAACGGTTTCCGGCTTCGACAGGGCGACCGACGCTGCTCCGCGAACTCGCGCAAGCCCCGCCACCTGGGGTGCCGCGGTCGGGCGACGACCAAGCCAATTCCTTGCGCGACCAGATCCGCCAAGCCATTCGCCTCTACCAGGCTGGGCGTTGTATCGATGCCATCCCCGTCGCCAAGGCTGCGGCAGACGGCATTCGCGACAGCCTTGGCGCGAGCCATCGCGATCTCGTTGCTGCGTCGAATATCCAGGCGCTCTGCCACAAGGCGCTTGGGCAATATGAGGACGCGGAGACGCTTTATCGCGAGGCGATCGGACTGGCCGAGAAAGCCTATGGAGTCGAGGCGACCGAGGTCGCCATCATGATCGACAATCTTGCCGGCCTTTACTTCGAGCAGCAGCGCATTGCCTTGTCGGAGCCCTTGCGGCGGCGCGCGCTCGAGATCTTCCTCAAAACGACCGGCCCGGAGAGCGCCAACACGCTGACATCGACACAGAACCTCGGCGCAGTGCTCTACGCAAAGGGCCAACACGTCGAAGCCGAGCGGCTCTATCGTCGGGCCATGGCGATCGCCGAAAAAGTGTACCGCCCGAACGATCCGCAGAGGGGCCGGTTGCTGGACAATCTCGCAGGCGCCGTACGCTCCCAGGGTCGCCTTGCCGAGGCTGGCCCCCTTTACGAACGCGCGATCGCCATCTTCGAGACGTCGCTCGGGCCCGAACATCCCGACACTGCGTTGGCGCTGCAAAATCACGCGATCCTGCTGAGCGAGCTTGGGGATTATGCCGCCTGTGACGCGCAGATCATGCGCGCTCTTGATATCCATACAAGGAACTTCGGCCCGAGCCGCCCCGTGCTCGTCGTTGCCCTCAACACGTTGTCAAATTCCTTTATCGACCAGAATCGCTGGGCCGATGCCGTTGGTACGTTAAGGCGCGCCGCCAATATCCTTTCTGAGCGCCGAGGCATGGCTTCCGACGAGGGCCGTGGCAACGCCCGGGCGGAGCAGCAACGCTACGCGGTCACGTATCGAAAGCTAGTCCAAGCCTTGCTGCACGCGGCCCCCACGGATCCGACCGCGCTCGACGAAGCGTTCCGGATGTCACAGATCGCTCTCGGCTCCGAAGCCTCGATCGCGGTGTCACAGATGTCCGCGCGTTTTGCCGCGAGCGATCCGCAGATCGGGCGCGTTCTCAGGGAGCGTCAGGACCTCGTCGGCGAGGCCGATATGCTGGACCAGCAATCGATCGCCGCTGCCGGATACCCGAAGGAGCGGCGCAACCCCGAGATGGAGCAAGCCGGTCGCGATCGGATGGCGCGCATTCGGAGCCGGGTTCGCGAGATCGACACCGTTCTTTTGCATGACTTCCCGGGTTACGCCGCGCTTGCCGATCCCCAGCCCCTCGGCATCACCCAGACGCAGCAGATATTGCGATCGGGCGAGAGCTTGGTTGTGGCCCTCGACATCCCGCAGTTCGGCCGCGCTCCCGACGAGAGCTTTGTCATCGTCATCACCAACAAGGCGGCACGCTGGGCTTCAGTGCCCCTCGGTGCGCACGCCTTGAGCAAAGCGGTGCATGCGCTGCGGTGTGGGCTCGACGCGACGCATTGGGAGTTGCCGGATTGCCAGATTCTCCTCGGTGTCGCTTCAAGAACGGGCGCACTGCCCTTCGATCTCGCCCGAGCCCATGCTTTTTACAAGGCCCTGTTTGGCGCGGTTGAGGACCTGATCGATGGCCGTCATCTGCTGATCGTTGCCGCTGGTTCATTGAGCAAGTTGCCGCCGCACGTTCTTGTCACCGAGCCGCCCAATGACTCTGTGCTGGCCGGCGAACGGTATCGATCGGTCGCTTGGTTGACGCGGCGAAACGCAATAACGATCCTACCCTCGGTCGCCAGCCTGCAAGGGCTTCGCTCCCACGCCAAGACGAGCCGCGCTCAAAGCCCGATGATTGGTTTTGGCAATCCGCTTTTGACGGGCCCGGACGGCTCGGACCGAAAAGCGTGGAGCAAGGCGACATGCGCCGACGCCACGCCGATCGGCGCGAAATCGCCCCCTCAGCTGCTGGCGCAAGCGCCGATTGCTGGTAGTCTCTTCCGGGGTGCAATCGCCAATGTCGATGCAATCAGGCGGCAGGTGCCAATGCCTGAGACGGCGGATGAACTCTGTGCCGTCGCCCGCAGTGTTGGTGCGTCCGAGTCGACAATTAGGCTCGGGGCCCAGGCAACCGAAAAAGCAGTCAAGGACCTGAGCCGTTCGGGCGATCTCGCCCAGCACGCCATCGTGCATTTTGCCACGCACGGCCTCGTCGAAGGCGACCTTCCGAACCTTGCTGAACCTGCCCTGATGCTGACGCCGCCAGACCGTGCCAATGAAGAGGACGATGGCTTGCTGACCGCGTCGGAAATAACCCAGCGCAAGCTCGATGCCGATTGGGTGATCATGTCGGCCTGCAATACGGCTGCCGGTGGTGCCGCGAATGCAGACGCGCTTTCAGGACTTGCGCGGTCATTTTTTTATGCCGGTGCGCGTTCGCTGCTCGTGTCGCACTGGGCGGTCGGTTCCAGCGCAACGGTCAAGATCATCACGACAACTGTAGCCGCCATGAAAGCCGATCCGAAGCTCGGGCGAGCGGCCGCTCTTCGCTACGCAATGCTGGCCATGATCGACAGCGGCGAGCCGGGGGCGGCGCATCCGTCCGCTTGGGCTCCATTCGTGCTGGTCGGCGAGGGGGCACCTTCGCTGGCACTCGCAACGGATGCAATCGAGCAACCCAAAGCCGAAGCGCAGGGAACCCCGAGCATCGTCCAGAAGCCAAAGTCGGTCAGCAAACGTGCGAGCTGGCCACGAGCGGCCCCGAAGGCTGTGCCCAATGATTGGCAGTCTCGGCGTGTTCCGAAACTGAGATCGAGAGTGCTGCAGCGAGACGACAATGCCGGTAGCCGGCCTGCTGCGGTCTCGGGCTTGCTGGTCAACGTTGGTCCGGATTGCCCTCGACTTTCACCGGGATCTCAGACGTTCCGATACTCGAAGGAAAAGGGACCGCATCAAGGAGGCGAACGTTGCTTTGCCGGACCGCGATGGGCTTTGCTTGTGCACGATGTCGAAGTGGTCAGATACCGTTAGGCGTGACGGGCCAATTGGTGCCATCGTGAGCCCTATGTGGCCGTCGACACCCCTGTCGCTCACCAGCAACAAGGGCCTGCAAGGCTCTTAGACCAGATCAGGAGAAACGAATGTCGGCCACCGAACAGATCGCGCAATTTGCGCTTTCTCCGAAACTCAGTGCGCTGCCGAGTGGTCTTGTCAAGCAGGCAAAAGGGCGAATTCTCGATACGGTCGGCGTGACACTTGCGGGCTCGATCGAGGACTGCACGCGCATCGCCGCCGACGTCGTTTACTCCCGAGGTTCTAAAAGCGCCTGCACAGTGTTGGGTTTTCCCTTCGCGCTGTGCGCCACGGAGGCCGCATTTGTTAATGGTGTCGGCGCGCACGCTCTGGAGTATGACGACATCACGAGCACGGCCGTGACTCACACCAGTGCCTGTATCGTGCCGGGCGTGCTGTCGCTCGCCGAGGAGTTGGGACGATCAGGACAAGAGGTTCTGGAGGCGTTCGTGGTGGGCTTCGAGGTGGCAACCCGGATAGGCCTTGCTATGCGAAAGACGTTACTCCCACGGGGCTGGCATCCGAATGGCGTGCTGGGCGTCATCGGCGTGGCTGCGGCCGGCGCGCGCCTAATGAAATTGACACAGGCGCAGACGTGCTGCGCACTTGGAATCGCTGCATCTTGTTCGTCGGGCATCCGCAAAAATGTCGGGTCGATGACCAAGCCATTCCACGTGGGGCACGCCGCGTCGGATGGTATTCTCGCGGCCAAGCTTGCGGCGAAAGGCTTCACAGCCGACGCTGACGTCTTCACCATGGCCAGTTCTATCACCACAAGCGCACAGTCGGCAAAAGGCCATGGCGCATACAGCTTCTTCGAGGTGTTCGCTGGCTCCGGCGGGTACAACCTCGACGAACTCGTCCAGGGGTTGGGAGAAAAATTCGAGCTTTCGACCGATAGCACGATAACGCGCTTCCATCCTGGATCGACATTCCCGCAGGGCGCTATCGATGAAATCATCGATCTGGTCGTTGCCCACGACTTGCGTGCGGACCAGATCAGCGACATGCGCGTTGGCGTCACGCCGGCGTGCCGTGCGATTGCGCCCTATGGCGTGCCCGACAATGGATTGTACGCTCGATTCAGCGCTCCCTACACATTTGCCGTAGCCGCCATCGATCGAGAAGTCGCGATCCGACAATATCACGACGAGCGCGTGCGCGCAGAAGACGTCCAAACGCTTTTGCGGAAGGTGGACGTTTATGTCCCCGATGAGTTCCTCTCCATCGGCATGGACTGGGATGGAAGCCGTCTGACGCCAATTTCGTGCATCGTCGAAATCAGATGCAAGGATGGCAAGATCATATCTGGTCGTCGCGACACGACCAAAGGATATCCGGGGACAGAGACAACGTGGGACGACCTCGCCAAGAAGTATAAGGTTTGCGCGGAGGTGGTTCTTTCCCCCGCAGTGGTCGATCTTTCGTTGGCCGCGATCGAGAGCCTGGAAAGCTGCAGCGACATCGGAAAGCTGCTCAAGCAATTTAGGGTAGATGTGCGCTAGGACCAGTTCCCGCCAAGTGCCAAGCACTAAGTCGCTGCGCTCCAGCCCGCTGATGCGGGCGCTTTTATTTTGACGGCCGGTAACCAGTTGAGACGACAGCTGTAACGGGTGGGGAGTCCTGTCCTGAGGATCGAGGTGTTTGCAACCCTCACCCAGGACA